>JAATFQ010000029.1 GCA_015655115.1 Sphingobacteriales bacterium | reverse complement strand
TGGACGATTATCCAGGTAATCCATCATATCGCTGATAGCCATATGAATGCCTATATCCGCACGAAGCTGGCGCTTACGGAAGATCGCCCTGCGGTAAAGCCTTATGACGAAAATCTGTGGGCAGAATTGCCGGATGTGAAAGATGTTCCTCTGAATGTCTCTATCACGCTGGTCCACGCCCTGCACAGGCGCTGGGTATCGCTTCTGAACCATATGAAGGAGGAAGACTGGACACGTGAGTATTACCATCCTGCGGATCAGATATATGTGCCGCTATGGCAAATGGTAAATATGTATAGCTGGCACGGTAAACATCATGCAGAGCAAATTCTTGCCCTGCGCAAAAGGATGAACTGGAAATGATTATTACCCCTCTGCCAGAGGAGTGAAACTTTGTATCTGCGGATAGATCAGTAGTTTGCTGTTTAACTCGAATATGTTTTCCATCCTGCGCTGAATGTTTGTGAGTGACATCAGGTATGCTGGTTCGGTATCCCGGTCTACTACCACGATCATGAAATCTTCTACTGTAATCTTATTTTTTAATAACTTCCAGTCCTTCCAGATCTCTTCTTTCTTAAAGTTAAAGACCACGCTCGATTTTGCCGCTGCCATAAAGCTGTTGATATGTGCCTTTGTATCCTCATCGCAGTAACAGGTTACCTCCAGGCTCAGCTCACTGCTCAGCTTGCACACTTTAGATAGCCATACGCGCATGGTTTTCTCTGTAGAATGTGAGGGGATACAGATGAGCTGGATGCTCTTGTGGACGGTGATCGGTTTTTCCAGATTCAGGATAAAGAGATTTGCGGGGGATTTTTCTATAAGTGCGGCCGATTTGTCACCTAAAAATTTATCAAATACGTTTGCTTTCCTTGGCCACCCGGTAATGATGATATTGGCCATTTTCTCTTTTGCAATGCGCAGCACTCCACTCGGAACGTTATAATCGAGTGTGGCAATTACTTCTACATTTGTTTCATTTCCGGATGCATATTTTACTGTCTCATTCAGCTTTTTTCTGGCGGCAAGCAGGTTTGCCTGTGCATTGTCGCTGTCGGCAACTACAGAAAGAAGGTGTATGGGCTGTGCTGCATTTTTATCGGCAAACAGTACGGCGAGGTCTAACAGGGCCTCCATATTATTGAAATCGGCTACCGGGATCAGGATATTCTCACTGCTTTGTTCCATATCCGGCGATTCTCCTTCTTCGCTGGCAACAATACGGCGGCTTGCTTTTTCTGTTGCAAAAGAAGCCACGACACAGGTCACCAGAATCAAAATGATAGTGCCGTTAAGGATGTTGTCGTCGATAATTTTCGCCTGGTAGCCTACCAGGATGATAGCCAGTGTAGCAGCTGCATGTGCACTGCTTAACCCGAAAATCAGCAGGGTCTGGTTTTTGGTGTATTTGAAAATCCAGGCGGTGAGGGAGGCCGACATGTATTTGCCTATGATAGCTACCAGAGTTAAAGCCCCGGCAATAATAAGTGCATCAGGTCCGTTAAACAATACACGTAAATCCACCAGCATCCCCACACTGATCAGAAAGAAAGGGATAAACAAAGCGTTTCCTACAAATTCAATCCTGTTCATCAGAATTGACGAATGCGGGATAAGGCGGTTGAGGGCAAGACCGGCCACGAAAGCCCCAATAATAGGCTCTATGCCTGCCAGTTGTGCCATGAATGCAGAGAAGAAAACCACGGAAAGTACAAAGATATAATGGGAGGTTTTTTCACTCTCCAGCTTGGTGAAAAACCATTTCGCAATTTTTGGGATGATAATAAATACGGTTGCGGTAAAGATCGTCAGCGATATGGTGAGCTGGATCCAGAAGCTGCTGTTCAGCTGCCCGTCAACGGAGCCCATGATTATTGCCAGTATAATCAGCACAGCGGTATCGGTAAGAATTGTACCACCAACAGCAACGGCGACGGCTTCATTTTTAACAATACCGAACTTGTTCACAATAGGATAGGCTACCAGAGTATGGGTAGCAAACATGCTTGCTGTAAGTATAGAAGTAAGCATGGAATAGTGCAGCAGGTAATAACATACCGGAAACCCAATACAAATAGGGATGATAAAGGTGAAGAAACCGAAGATAAAACTTTTGTGTTTCTTCCTTTTAAATTCTGCCAGATCGAGTTCAATACCGGCAATAAACATAATATATAATAAGCCTATAGTAGAAAAAAGCTCTATTGCAGAGGTCTTTTTAAGGATGTTAAACCCATTTGGACCGATAATTATCCCAGCAATAATAAACCCTACAATACCAGGGATCTTGATTTTTCCCAGTAGGATAGGGGCAATTAAAATAATGAAAAGCAGCAACGAGAAAATCAGGACCGGGTTGGTAAAAGGAGGATCAAACTGGCTGGAAAGACGATCAAAAAAATTAGTGTGCATAGTAGATTTAGGATTTCCGTTTGAGCTAAGTTAATTTAAAATAGCCATTTTAGGGTAACAAGAATGTGATGCAAGATCATTGATCGCTCTGTTTCAGTACTTATCAATTTTTAAACGACGTATAACGATAGAAAATATGACGATCAGATAACCGCTCTGCTCCATGAAGGATCACTTGTATACCTAAAGTTACGCGCTCTAAAATAGTATTGAAAATCAATTTATTTGTATAAATTCGTTATTCAGGTATCATTTAGAAAATTGATCATTATGAAACTATCGTTCGGTATTACCGTCAATAATCAGCCTAATTATTTTATAGAAAAGATCTGGAAAGGCTTATTAAATGGCCCGGGGAATCTGGATGAGGTCTATTTAAATTATCAGGGACGATATCTTGATAAGTTTGGCAGATTCTGGGATGGCGATGCTTTCAGCGAATTTCTGGAGCCTAAAATCCATACCATCCGGGCTGATCCCGATAATTTATGGAAGGCGGGTGCCGAAATACAGCTGGTGATCCATAAAGATACGCCTTATGAGTTTCAGTTTGCACCTAATATCAGGTGCCAGTCGGTACAGCGGATACATATTGATTACTCGCGTTTAATCAATACCGAAGGGCCGGCAGTATTTATAGACTATCAGTTACTGGATAAAGAAAGCCTCGTGAGGCTCGCAATTAATGATGGTTTTGCTACAGTATCAGATTTTTTCTATTATTTCAATGAAGAGTTTAGCGGCAACCTGGTTCATTGGAGTACACTAACGTATAACTAAGTCCTGTTAACCTGCAACTAAGTCGCGGTTAAGTTCAATCTCAAAATGCTCATATAATGGTGCATCTTCGCCATCCTGTAGGCCCTGGTGAGGAATAGCATAATAACTGCCATTGATGGTGAGTTCTCCGCCTTTTTTCTCTACCTCCAGCTTCAGAAATCCATGCTGCATTACGCAAGAACGTTTTAGCGATACATTGTCGAAAAGCTCACTCTCATCAGAAAAGTTGAGGTCATCGGGATCTGCCAGCTTATGCAATTCATCGAAGCCGCCGCCGCCACATACTATAAAAGAAACCGGGCTGCCATCGGGGTATGATTTTTTGTACCGTTGGTAATTATGCACATGTCCGCTTAAGACCAGATCGGGGCGTACCCCGGCACTGTTGAAACACTCCTCCATAAAAGTGATCATCGGTAAGCTGGAACCATGATTGATATCCGCAGTATAAGGTGCATGGTGTACACATACAATGATAGCTTTCTCCGCTTTTTCCTTCTCTGCATTGCGCAGCTCTTCAATAAACCATGCTTTCTGCTCCTCGTCGATAACGCCAAATTTTGGAACGTTACTATACAACCCTATGATATTAGCCACTGGCGCCTGTAAAGTCCAGTACACATGGGGCTGTACGCCACTTTTGCGCTCTTTATCATCACCAAAAGGCACCTTGCGTGGTGTAGCACCACAAAAGACACTGGTAAATGCATCAAGACTTTTATAAGGTTGCTCTGCCGTGGGGTTAACATCACTGTCGTGATTGCCGGGAATAGCATAAATTGGCGCAGGATAGTTTTTATAGGGAGTAAAAAACTGTTGTTCGTACTGATCAGCTTCGCCAAAGTGATAGACAATATCGCCTACATGGTAGAGAAATGATGGCTTATCTTCTTCTTTAGCCGCATTGTGATGCTGTTTGGCCATCTCATTGGCAATCAGTCGCTGAAAAGCGGGGGATTTGATGCCTCCGGTGTCTCCCACAACATGGAACACCAGTTTTTCAGCACTGGAATCGTTTAATTCTGGCTTTAGCCGATATGGGTAAATACCAAAAGGCGCCGGAAGAGGCTGAAATTTGTAACTATCGTCGGGTTGGTTTAATTTAAATACGGGCTTGGTTCTTATGTTTACTACAGACATCCTTCTTTATGCATTTTTGATCAGGATAGATTCCAGCACATTAGCCACATCGTCACATTTATCAGTCGCCATTTCCAGCGTCTGCAACACTTCTTTCTGCTTGATTAGTTCTATTGCATCAGTTTCCAGTTGAAATAAACGGGCAATGGCTGTATTGCAAAGATGATCGGCTTCACCCTCTCCTTTATTAATTCTTTCACAAACATCAGCAATCAATTTCACATTTTTTAAATTGCGCAGCTCATGTATGGCGGTATCGAGATCCTTGCACATCACTACCAGTAAATCTGCCAGCTGATGAATCTCGCGACCCATGTTTTTTATTTTATACATCTCAATGTTCTGCGCTGCCGCATAGATGTAATCGGCAATATCGTCCAGGGCACTGATCAGTGCATGGATATCTTCCCTGTCGAATGGCGTAATAAAATTCTTGCTCAGCTCAAGAAAAATCGAGTGTGCAATATCGTCGCCCACCTGCTCCAGGCGGCCGACTTCTTTCAGTTGTTGCTTCTGCGCTGTAAGGTCTGATGTAGCTAATGCCAGTACTAGTGTTTCGGAAATCTTGACCAGATTCTTGGTACATTTCTCAAATGACGGCTGGAACTTTTTATCTTTCGGACTGAATAGATTGAATACTGTATTCATGATTGATTATTTCCTTCAAAATTAACCTATTAATATTAACATAGCGTAAATTAAGTTTTAATAACTGTTAGCCAAATGCAATAAGTCTGATCTCAAAACCTTACGGGGGTCTTTGAACTGCCTGTTTAGAATGGCATTCCTGATTTTAATTTTGCGTGTTATAGTTAACACTATAGCGCCGGAACTATTGTAGCTGTGGGACATATAAAAGCCCGTTCTGGACTCTAAGGCGTGGATTTCCTGGATCAATTCGTGGATTACAAATACGGGTACCGGCATGCTGTAAAGTTAAAAAAGACCAATATTATGTTAAATTATCATTATGTTAAGATCTGTTATTATTTAACATAAATTTAATATGAATAATGGTCATGAATCTATCTGTCCAGCATTTAACCAATAATGTACTATAGCTGAAAACCATTTTATAAGAACTTGAAAGGCTGAATTTTAGTTAATTTATTTGGAGCTTCAGGCATGTGAAATAACAAACCTGAAAAATTCGGAAAATTAGCACCGCAATGAAATTACAATTGTCTACATTTGCGCCACTCAAATTTAAAAAATGGCAAATCATAAAGATGTCAATAAACTAACTGCTGCAGGTTTATTAATAAGCTTAGGAATCATTTACGGAGATATAGGTACTTCTCCACTATACGTATTTAAAGCAATAATTGGTAACAGGCTAATCACAGCAGACCTGATCTTAGGCGGACTATCTTGTATCTTTTGGACATTAACGCTTCAAACTACTATAAAGTATGTTGTAATCACGCTTCAGGCAGATAATAAAGGTGAGGGTGGGATTTTTTCTCTATACTCACTGGTAAAGCGAAAAGCAAAATGGCTCATCATCCCGGCAATGATCGGTGGTGCGGCTTTACTGGCCGATGGCATAATGACACCGGCGGTGACTGTTTCTTCGGCAATTGAGGGACTGGGGATTATATATCAAGGACTGCCTACGGTGCCAATTGTTATCCTGATCATCAGTTTCCTGTTCGGCATACAGCAATTTGGTACTTCATTTATCGGTAAAGCTTTTGGCCCCATCATGTGGCTTTGGTTTACCATGATTGCTGTGCTTGGTGCTGTTTATGTAGCTCAATTCCCTGAGATCCTTAAAGCAATTAACCCTTATTATGCTTATCATATTTTAACCACTAATCCCGAAGCTTTCCTGATTATTGGTGCAGTATTTCTGTGTACTACAGGGGCTGAAGCACTTTATTCAGACCTTGGCCACTGTGGCCGTTCCAATATCCGTGTAAGCTGGGTATATGTAAAAATCTGTCTGATCCTTAATTATATGGGGCAGGGGGTATGGTTATGGCAGCTGCAGGGAAAACACCTTGGCGAAATAAATCCGTTTTTCCATATTATGCCCAACTGGTTCCTTATCTATGGAATCCTGATTGCTACCGTTGCTGCAGCAGTCGCCAGTCAGGCGCTTATTTCTGGCTCATTTACCCTTATCTCTGAAGCTGTACGCCTGAACTTATGGCCGAAAGTTAAAATTAACTACCCTAGTAATTCTAAAGGACAGTTATATGTCCCTTCTATGAACTGGGTACTGTTTATCGGCTGTATCCTTGTTGTCCTTATTTTCCGTAAATCGGAACATATGGAAGCCGCATATGGGCTGTCAATCACTGTTGCCATGCTTATGACCACCATCCTGGTCTCTATATTCATGATGCGCAAGAAAGTACCAATGTATTGGATTGTACTTTTTCTTGTGATCTATGGTATTATTGAAATCACTTTCCTTGCTGGTAATGTGGCTAAAATACTCCATGGAGGGTGGTTCACCTTGATTATGGGTATCCTGTTGTTCTCTATTATGTGGGCATGGTCAAACGGCCGGAGGATCAGGAACCGTTACATGAGCTTCGTCGATATTGAGAAATTTTATCCTATTATCAGTAAGATCAGCAGCGATGAGTCGATTCCGAAATATGCTTCACAGCTGGTATATCTGACAAGTGCCAATTTCAATTCCGAGATAGAATCTTCCATTATGTACTCTATTATCCAGAAACACCCGAAAAGAGCCGATGTATATTGGTTGCTGCACGTGGATGTGACGGACGAGCCTTTTACTATGGAGTACAAGGTACAGCAGTTGATTGATAAAAAGTTGATCAGAATAGATTTCCGCTTAGGTTTCAGAGTGGAGCAGCGCGTAAATGTGTTGTTCAGAAAGGTAGTGGAAGACCTGGTTAAGAATGGCGAGATCGATATTACCAGTACTTATAATTCGTTGAAAGAATATAAGATTGCTGGTGATTTCAGGTTCGTTGTAATTGAAAAAGTACTGTCAAGCTCCAATGGCCTTAAGTTCATTGAGCGGTTTGTGATGAGCTACTATGCGCACCTTAAAACTTTCAGTGTACCTGAAGAAAAAGGCTTTGGACTTGACCTGAGCTTTGTGGCGGTAGAGAAAGTGCCTTTAATTGTAGACCTGCCAACAGATTTTTACCTGAAAAGACTTTCCTAAGCTGGGAGTTTTTTCTTAATCATGCTTTTGTTGTGCATGTGATAGAGATGGCTGATGTAAGGGCTTGTTTTTGCCAAAATCGGACGGTCTGATATTGGTGAGCTGATGAAAAGCCTTGCTAAACGCCGCCAGGCTATTGTATCCTGTTAAATAGGCAATTTCGCTGGTAGATTTGTCATCCTGTAAGATCATTTCTATAGCCTTTACTACCCTTAGCAGTTTTAAATACTGCAAAAAGGAAAGGCTCATGGCTGATTGAAAAAGGCGTGATAAAGTGCGCTGTCCCATGCCGAAACGTGCACTTAGATTTTCAAGTGTTACTGGCTCGGCAAAATGCTGCGAAAGATATAATATAATTGGCCTCAGCCTGGCATGTGAGGTGGTAGGCAAAGCAATAGGGAAAGATTTTGTACCCAAATGCGGCAGAATATTCTTTATGGCCGACAAAAAAGCAAAGGGCAGATCGGCTTTTTCTATGAATCCAGCCCAGTTCCCGGTGAAGAGAAGCATTTCAAGCAACAGGTTGTTTACTGGATAAATGCCCAGTTGAGTGTAAAATGGCGATTGTGCATCATCATAAGTATAAAAATATATGTTTATCGTAACCGTTGCTGAGTTGCGTACTTTTACAAAATGCTCCAGTCCCTTCGGGATCCATACATAGTGCCTCGCGGGTATGATATAAGTTTTGTTTTCTACGTGAATATACGCTATTCCACCATCTACATAGGTTAGCTGACCTTTGGTATGTGAGTGTATAGGCAGCAGCCTTTCCAGTTTTTCATGTACAACAAGTACACTGTCTGGGTGTAAATCAATCTTGACTAAATACTCTTCTGTTTCGGGACTATACATTGGCTGAAATGGACAAATAATTGGTAATATAAGCAAAATTGTAGGCTTGAGTAATATGTAATTTTGGCGCATCACAATTTTATGAAATACTGTAATATACCTATCGTTCTTTTATGCCTTTTTGTAGTGCCGGTGAATGATGTAAATGCCCAGCAAAAGCCTGGAAAAGAGCCTTCATTACGCTCAACAACTGCAAAACCTTCAACGTCTCTTATGGCATCAGGACCGTCAATGCTCTCAACATTGCCAACTTCATTAACCTTACAACAGGTATGGCAAAAAGTAGCTGAAAATAATAAGACCGTACAGATGCAGGACCTTAAAGTACTGGGTACTGTAGAAAATATTAAAGATGCAAAAGCCGAGCGGTTGCCCGATCTTTCCGCTGAAGGCGAATATGCAAGGATAAGCAATGTGCCTATTTATGAAAACGGGCTATTCCATTCACATTCACAATATGAAGGGGTAGTACATACTTCTTACCGTTACGGTGCCGACGCTTATCTCAATTTATATAATGGTGGAAAGACCAATATTAAGATAGCCGAAGAAAAGAAGGAAAATGAAATCGCAAAAGAGCAAAAGAACCTTACTCTTTCGGAGATGAAATTGCGTGCTACAGCTTATTATCTCGATTTGCAGCGGAGCAAAATCTTTAAAGATCTTTTATTAAAAGATATCAGCACACAGGAAAAGCAACTCGAAGAGATCAGGCAGCTACTCAAAAATGGAGTAGTGCTTAAGAGTGATGTGCTGCGGGCAACGCTGAAACTATCCCGCCAGAAAATGGCTCTTGTGCAGCTTGATAATGATATTGCGATAGCGAACCAAAAACTAAATATCCTTACTGGCATGCCAGATGAGACTATCGTGGAAACTATGGACGATAGTAATGCAAATCTGCCTGCTTTGAAAACTTATGCGGAGTACCTTTCTGAAGCTGCCGCTAATTCTTTCGCTTTTAAGATCTCCGAAAAAGAAGGAGAGCTGCGCCTGCTGCAGCTGAAGGAAGTCAAAGCAAATGTTGCGTTTAAGCTGGGCCTGTTTGCAAATTATGCTTACAGCTATCCGCAAATTATGCTATTTCCTTATTCTGTAGCACTTTATGGCCTTGGCTCTACAGGAATAAAAGCAAGTTTTCCGATCTCATCTTTTTATCACAATGCGCATAAAACGAAAGCTGCTGAGATTAGATCCCAGATTCAGGAGGTAGAACATGCCGATACGGAGGATAAAATAAGGCAGGAAGTGAATGAGGCATTTCTCAGATACAGGGAAGCCCTTACACGCATCACAGTGGCGGAGGAGAATATCGGGCAGGCAACGGAGAACTTAAGGATAGTAAACAACACGTATTTCAATCAGCTTGCCCTGGTAACAGACTTGCTCGATGCGGATACGCAGGTACTGCAAACACGTTTCGATTATGCAGCAGCACGTATTGCTGCCAGATTACAATTTTATCAATTACAAAAAGCCCTGGGCAACCTCTAGAATGAAGACTAAAAATAATTATACGCAAACAGATCATTTGATTACTAAAATAACGGGCTGGATAGCTACCGTTATCGCTATTGCCCTGGCGGTATGGGGTGTTATATTTTTATATCAGTTATACAATTTTGAAGAAACGAATGATGCCCAGGTGGAGGAATATATTAATCCCATTACTTCAAGGGTCCCCGGCTTTATCCGTGAAATCAGGTATGAGGAAAACCAGCAGGTTAAAAAAGGAGATACGCTGCTGATCATTGATAACAGCGAATATAAACTGCAGCAGCAGGAAGCCGAAGCTGCACTCGCAAATGCACAGGCGCAGATTAATGTGATGGAAAGCAATATCGTAACTACATCCAAGATTTCCGTGGCCAGTCAATCACAGATCGCTGCGGCAAAAGCAAAACTGTTGCAGCGGCAGCAAGACTATGATCGCTATGCTCAGCTTTTTAAAGTGGAATCTGCTACGCGCCAGCAGTTGGAGAATAGTAAGGCGGCATTGGATGTAGCTACATCCGACTATAGTTCTGCGCTGGAAAATTATCAGGCTTCTTTATCTAAGGTAAATGACATTAAATCACAAAAAGGGGTTTATGATGCTGAGATCAAACGCCGTCAGGCACTGCTGAACAGAAACAAACTAGATGTAGGCTATACCGTGATCCGTGCTCCATATAATGGAAAAATGGGACGGCGCACTATTCAGGAGGGGCAATTGATCCAGGCGGGGCAGACTCTTGCATTTATTGTAGACCAGGATGCCGGAAAATGGGTGATTGCCAATTTCAAGGAAACGCAGCTTGCCCATATGCATATCAATGAAGAGGTGGAAATTACTACTGATGCCTATCCTGATAAAAAGTTTAAAGGAAAGATATTATCCCTCTCACCTGCAACAGGAGCGAGGTTTTCGCTGCTGCCACCCGATAATTCTACCGGGAACTTTGTGAAGATTGTACAACGTATCCCTGTAAAAATTAAATTGACCGAAAGCGCCGCAATGCTCGAACCACTGCGTGCGGGAATGAATGCGAATGTGAAAATTGCTAAGAACTAATGGGAATTACCACACTGCCAGTATTTAAACCATGGGTGCCCAAATGGTTAATCAGCGCAACTATTTTCCTGGTACTGCTGCCAGGGCTGCTTCTTTTTGGCCTTTCTACAGCAAGCGGGCCTGGTGCAGCAGGGTATTACGGGATTGAGCCTGTGGATGTGCAGTATTCTATGATTGTCTTTTATGCTGCTGTAGCAAGTTTTTTTGCTCTGGAGCGCCGCTTCTTTGTGTTTATAGCGACCAAAGAGTATTATATCCTGAGTCTTATTATCCAGGTTTTTACAGCTTATGTATGTTTTCATACCCATAACCTTTATATTTTACTGATCTTCCGGTTTCTGCAGGGTATGGCCAACTGTATGTCTACCAGTATATGTATTACGCTGATTTTTAGTAGACTACACAGTGAAAGGGCAAGGGAAATTGGATATTCTATTTTTTATTGCCTGTTGTTGTGCATCAGCCCGGTTTCATCAATGATTACTGCGCCTATTCTTGATGTATATGATTTTAATGTATTATACAAGTTTATTATCTATGCTTTTATCCCGGGGGGCGTGCTGCTGCTTACGCTGATGAATAATATCCGGCTGAACAGGAAAATGCCTTTGTATCAGCTGGACTGGGCAAGTTTCGTTGTTTATGCCGTTGCGCTGTGCCTGTTGGGATATGCGCTGGTATATGGTCAGCAGTATTACTGGCTGGAAGACAGGCGTATAGTATTGAGCTTATCTGGCGCAATCCTGCTGATCATCCTTCATCTGGTACGACAAGCTCATCTGAGACGTCCATACCTCAGTGTCAATGTTTTCAGGCACCGCAATTTCAATTTGGGTGTCTTTCTTATCTTTATTTTGTATATGATAAGGGGAGCTCTGGGACTTGTATCTGTATATTTTGCCTCCATTCTCGGCATGGATCCCATTCATATTGCATGGATATTATTGGCTAATGTTGCGGGTGTTGTGCTGAGTGTTCTGATTTCTTCACGGCTAATTATCATGAAACGGCCTATGCGGCTGATCTGGATTTATGGTTTTTTACTGTTGCTGGTATTTCATGCATGGATGTGGTTTTTGTTTAGTACCCAGGCAGATCCTTTGACTTTTGTGGTACCGCTAATGCTCCAGGGAGCAGGGGCTGGCATGCTGATGACACCGATTATTGTATTTACCATCTCTTCCGTGCCTGCTAATTTAGGGAGTACGGCTTCAGCTACGGGCGTATTTTTCAGGTTCTTAGGTTTTTGTAGCAGCATATCCTTTATTAATTATTTTGAACTTAATCATAAGAATGCGTATGTAAACCGTTTTCAGGATAGCCTGAGCGAGTTGAATACTGTAGTTACGGAAAGGCTGGCCTTGTACAGCAGGGCGCTCACCGGCAGGGGCATGGCACCAGATCAGGCTGTGAAAGCTGCACGGGGCCTGTTGAACCGTTCAGTAGAGAGCCAGGCGCAGTTACGGGCCATGATGGATTACTATACTTTTATAAGTGTCATCCTGGTGATTGTAGTATTGGTAATTGCACTATTCCCTAAAGTCAACAGGACCAGAATTAATTTGAAATCAAAACAACCTGCACCGGCATCTTATTAATCTACCGGTGAAGCCTGATTTTTGGATGGTGATTTTGGGAGATGAATAAACAATATTTGAATGGTGTCAGGAGCTCATCAGGTTCTGATGATCTTTTCATCTTCTTCCGCGTCATCGCCCCTCTGGCCATTTCCGAGGTCTGTTTTTGTCCGCTTTCCATGTAGTGTTTAATCATTTTCTGGTGCTGAAGGAGCTTGCCGGTTGCTTTTTGCTCCCTGAAAGCCATCTTTTACCCCTAAATTCTGATTTAAATTTTCAACACCGGGTAATTTTTCACTGTCGCGGTGCGTGGTAGTGCTATTGTAAAGCGGTTGGGTTGCCGATTGTGGATTTTCGATGTTATGTTGCTCTAAATCAACTGTTTCGTCTTTTTCTTTATTTTCTTTATTTTCCATGATAGCTTGCTTTTTGGCGGTTAGATAGCTAACAAACGGCATTTAAAATGGTTTTAATTATAGCTGAGTTATATAAAAAGGCAATAATCCTTCGTTAATGATTTGGAAGAAAACCAATAATTATTACCTTTAAGGCCTTAAATCAAATTTAATTAACATAATATCATGGAAAAATTCGCAAAATTGAAAGAGTTAATCGCCGGAGTAGAGGCAGATGTAGACAAGTTTTACAATTCAGGTAACGGCGCTGCTGGTACAAGAGTACGTAAAGCAATGCAAGATCTAAAAACTTTAGCTCAGGATATTCGTTCTGAAGTTACTGAAAAGAAAAACAGCGCTAAATAGATACTGTATCCCTGATAACAGGAAAGAAAACGAGCATCCCGGTTAAAGTTTAACCGGGATTTTTCGTTTCTCAACGTTTGAGCGCGTCATTTAAGGCTTTAATTTAGATAGTCTAGAATTTTTTCTGTCAGTTCTTTTTCATTGAAAGGCTTTACCAGGTAATCATTAATGCCTATGGTAATATAATTCTCATGTGCTTCTGGAGAAATATGGCCGGTGATAACAATAATAGGTACGGTGGCTTTCTTAATATCGCTGTGCATGCGTATATTTTTACTGAGCTCAATCCCATCCATTTCAGGCATTTCAATGTCTGTTAATACCATATCAAAATCGTGATCATTAAAGTGCTTTAAGGCTTCTTTGCCATTTTTTGCTGTCCGAAAACTAATACCCGACTTATTCAGTATCATTTCAATCACCATCAGGTTCATCTCCGCATCGTCTACCACCAGCAAGTGGATATCGTTAAAGGAGTCTGTCTGCAAAAATATATTACTCTTAAGGGGCTCTTCTTCGGTATCGTATGGTGCAATAGCATAAGGGAGTTCAATAGTGAAAATGGTGCCTTTATTTACTGTACTTGATACTTCTATTATACCATTATGGAGCTGGACAAGTTTTTTGCAAATTGGCAGGCCTAGGCCGGAACCTTTTTGCCAGTCGTTTCTTTTATGATGTACCACCTGCGAAAATTCGTCGAAGATGA
>JAATFQ010000193.1 GCA_015655115.1 Sphingobacteriales bacterium | reverse complement strand
TAGGCAAGCTCTTCATCAATATCAAGCATAAAGCTGATCCTGTCTTCAAACCTTATTTTTTCTATATCCAGGTACGTACTTACAATTTCCATTTCTTCCTTCACCGTCACCAGGTCCTCCTGATTTTGGTTAATGCTGTACCTGAATAATTTCGACAGCTTGAGCGTCATGTTCTCTGCTTTGTCGGGATCTTCATGGATCAGGCTGGCAATAGAGTTTAACGAATTATAGAGGAAATGTGGGTTAATCCTGGACTGAAGGGCGGCTAATTCTGCCTGCGTTTTCATCTGGCTAATCCTGCTCAAATCCAGATCGCGTTCCTGTATTTTGGCGTTTAATATTCTTTTTTGCGAATTATATACATAGATCGCGGTACATACGATCACTACAATCAGCACGCTGAACTTTGCGTCCTCAAGGTGCAAAAAATGATAAGGAACACCAAATAACCATGAGCGTATCAGGTAAATCAGTTCAATAGCGATCATCATTCCGCTAATGCCCGACAGGTAATAGATGATGAGGAAGAACCATGTGTTTTCCTTCTTATATCGCATCAGCTTCAGCGGAATATAGACTACATTAGTAACACAGAGGCTGATGATCACACTAAAAAGTATCTGGAATCCGGTCGCTCGCAGGCCTATCCATTCGTTTTTGTAGGCACTGATCAATATAGTTAGCAGCAGGCCAATTAGTACGCCCAGCATCAGGTTATAAAGATTTGTTTTTAGCCATCCGGCATACAAATATTTTGTGCCCTTTTTTTTCTGATGCTGAGTCGCTTTCGTTAACATACCTGTCTAGTTACATTTTGCCAATAATGCTGCTGCCTGTTCCGATCCCCATTGTGGTGCTATGTCGCTGGCTGGTTTAAAGGTAGCGAATTTTGCAACTGCGTTTTCTAATATTGGTTTTGCTTTTAACTTTCCGCCGCCAAAAGCTTCAGGAGTATAAAAAGTATTTTGTCCGTTAACCAGGTAAATACGTGGATTGTCAGGATTAAGTGCTTTTGCTTTCCCTATAGATTCGGCAGATGCACCCATAAATGCCAGCCTTGCCTGCGGGTCAACGCTCATCTTCATGAACTGGATATACCCTTTCAGCAGATAGATCTCACTATTGTCGGCCGATAGGATGTTCGCCTGGTCAACCGCTGTCATCGCCTTGTCGAAATACTGATCCTGTACCGGTTTATCCCTCGTCATCAACCCGGCAGTGAGATTACTATATGCCACATAATATGCGGGGATCCATTCTTTAGGCTCCGCCTGCGCGATGCGTTCAAAATAATTAGCAGCCTTCAGGTACCCGGCAGGGCCCGATGCGGAGTCCAGCAGTACCAGTCCTTTCTTTATGGCCGACTGAAATTTTGTTGATGTAGTTTGTGCGTAGCTGCTGCTTACTATAAGCAGGAGGAACAACAATGATTTGGTAAAGTGTTTCATAATAATTTGTATTAAAGGTTTGTTTTTAGGAATAAGTTGATTTTACCGTTGAAAAGTGTCATCGCCGATGGTCATTAAGATACCGAGGATAAAATTTCTTCTGGAAGAAGGGAGGATTGCTCTTCTCGTAGCGCCGTCACTGCTATATTCATAGCCGTATACATTTTTAAAGCCCGTAACATTATTCGTATTCAAATAAAGAACAGTAAACTGGTTTAAGATATGCGTCAGGTGGCTGATGGTTAACCCCAGGCTATTGAAGCTTTTAGTTTTGTCTGCCAGATAAACCCGGTTATTCGGGTTTACATAAGGTCTGCCAGAGGCGAAAGTATAAGTAGCACCAATCTGTGTATTGATGGACTCAAAGAACTGCTTATATACTGCAGAAACCGTATGTTTGGCTGCAAAAGCGGGGGTAGCCATCATAGGAAAGTCCCTGAAGTTTCTTTTAGTATCCAGAAAAGAATAAGAGACATAGTAGTTCCCATTTTTTACACTCTTTCTATCATTCCAGAACACCTCAAACCCCTTTGCATAACCGGAGCCCGAGTTGTCCAGGTTCCCATTATTGTCTTTAGTCAGATGGCTATAATCTTTATAATACGCTTCAATTCTGAAGTTTCTTTTCGACTTGTTCACTTCATACTTAAGAATATAGTGATCAGCCTCCTCGAAGTCCAGCTTTTTAAGGATCAGGTATTCATCTTCAGGATTCTGGTAAAAGTGGCCGTAGGCGAAAGACACCTGTGAGCTGGCTCCTGTTTTCAGTCCCAATGAAGTTCGTGGAGCAAGGTTATATTTCGACAGGTAAGAAGAATATTCAGCCCTTGCACCTGCTCTGAGTACCAGGTTTTCAGTCAGGAACAGATCTGTTTCTGCGAAGCCCGAACTCAGCTGATCAGTATACTTTCTGGTCTGCCCGTTATAACTTTCCTCGCGCCCGGTGCTGAATGTTTCGGCACCGAACTTGAAATTAGATAATTTACCGAAGTAGCGTGTCATGGTAATTTTGCCTTCCAGCAAGTTATCTTTCCTGGTGTAATTATCAACAGTCATCATTCCTGCATCGCTGTCCCTGTTATAAGAAACACCTGCATCCAGTTTCCATTTGCCGCTCAGGTATTCTTTGTAAGTAGAATTGATGTATACATTATTATTCGTGTTGCTAAAAAAATGGGGGCTGCCGGGAGTATCAATATTCTGGCTGTATAAAGAAAGCCTCATATTACTGTACGCAGCGTAGATTTTAAACATTCCCGTTTCCGAAGTCTTCCATTTGTACTGTATATTACTGCCCGCCTGCACTGGTGACTTCACATAGTCATTCTGTTGTTTAATGATATGATAAATAGGACCCAGATTATAATAATACCCACCTATAGTAAGGGCACTATTTTTAAACCTGACAGTCTGATCCAGGCCCAGTCCAACAGTTAGAACAGAGATGCCTGTAGTTGTCTTTTCCGGTAGGTCAGTACTTTCCAGCAGCAAGGCTGATGACAATGCCTGTCCATATTGT
>JAATFQ010000135.1 GCA_015655115.1 Sphingobacteriales bacterium | reverse complement strand
TACATCGTACCGATACCTCATCAGAGGGCCGACCATTAGTTTGTATATAAATGATCATCTTACCGTGGAAAACACGTTGCCTGTTATCTGTATAGTCACTCATATCTGTATTGTTGCCCGCTTCCATGCCAAGCAATCTTGCATTTCCAACGATGTCACAGGTAATCTCATCATCTGAAAGAGGTACGGGAATGCCGTCTTCATCAACTAGCTGAAGTTCCAGCTGCACCAGGCCGTTCTTTGCTTCAACCTGCAGCTGATCCCCTTGTAGTATTTTAATCGCTTCCTGGCGTTTACTGGATTGCAGTTGGTGGCGGGTGGTCTCTTTTCCTTCCATGTTCATTCCAACAACCTCTAACTTGCCCGCAGAGTAGGGGATATCCCAATAGATAATACCGTGTTTCTCGTCATAAGCTTTCACTGGCCCTACAACCTGTCCATTCAGTTCCAGTCGCGCTTTTTCCGCATTTGTATAACAAACCACCCGTATCAGCTGTCCATTCTGGTAATTCCAGATCGGCCAGGCATCCATTGAAGGGGCTTCACTTTTCTGCTGCCCCTGTTCTGATTCCAGTACAGACCATACATCGGTGGCCGTCCCACCTTCCCTGAGTGGGTAGGTACCCAGGTATGCCATAGGTTTATCCGACCAGAGGGATTGACGGAAATAGCCGCGGGGTTTGATAAAGCCTGCAAAATCCAATAGTCCTGAATAGAAACCGCGTGAAGGCCACCGGCCGGATTCACCCAGGTAATCTATTCCTGTCCATAGAAACTGGCCGAAAATATGCTCATTATCCCTTACAGCTTTCCAGGCATCAAGGTCATGACGGTTTTCACTGCCAAAAATTACGCGCTTCGGATAGCGTTTATGATCCTGTATGTAGCGGCTTTCGGTATAATTATAACCTGCGATACCCAATGCTCCGGGATAGGCTGTTTCATTAGACATGGCAACTCCTGCCAGACCAGCAGTTACTGGGCGACTTGTGTCGTATTTTCTAACCACGGCAGCAAGCTTTTTGGCTATCTCACCTAAACGTATTGCATCAGGCGCATCTTTTTTGTAACCGCCAAAAATCGGCTGTGTAAAACCACCTTCACGGGCACCCGCAAGTACCGGATGGGAGTAAGGGTCATTTGGATAATCCACTTCATTACCGATACTCCATGCAAATACTGAGAGATGGTTACGGTCACGTTTAACCATGTCCGCCAGGTCTCTTTCTCCCCACTCTTTGAAAAAATCCGAGGTTCCCTGGAACCCTGGAACTCCTACATTCCAGCCCTGAAGCCACTTGCGCTTAGGGTATTCCCATTCATCAAAGGCTTCGTCCATTACCAGCAGCCCCAGTTCATCACATAGTTCGTACAACGAGGAGGCCTGAGGATTGTGACTGGTCCGGATTGCATTGACACCCAGTGATTTTAAGGTCAGCAGGCGACGGCGCCACACGCTGGGATACATTTCGGCTCCCAGTACCCCTGCATCATGGTGCAAACAGACACCCTTTACTTTCATCGGCTCACCGTTCAGTGCAAAACCCTTATCAGGATTAAAAGTAAACGTACGGAAGCCTGTTGTTACGGTAGATTGATCAATGACTTTGTTATTCTGCGTCACTGTCGTGCGCAGCGTGTAACAAACTGGAGCAGCTACACTCCATAACTTTGGATTGTTCACAGTCAACTCTGATTTAAACTCATTTCTGCTGCCTGCGGCAAGAGTGAATTTATTTGTTTTCTTCGCTACAACTGCTCCGTTTTTATCCAAAAGTTCGCTGAGCACAGCAATGTTAGCATTTGATGGCGACTCATTTGTCAGCCCGGTCTGTATGTGCAGTGTCCCTTTCTTAACTTTTACCTCAGGAAAGGCGTATACTCCCCATTGTTCCAGATGGACAGGGTTGGCTCTTACCAGCCATACATCACGGTAGATTCCCGAGCCTGTGTACCAGCGGGAGTCGGCATCCTGGCTATGGTCTACACGAACATCAATCTGGTTTTCCTGCCCATATTTAAGGTAAGATGTGATGTCATAACTGAATGAAATATAACCGTTGGGGCGTTTACCTATTGACTGCCCATTTACGAAAACCTCACTGCGGTTATATACTCCCTCAAAATAGAGATATAATTTCTTTCCCTGATCTTCCTGAGAAACTGTCAGTTTTTTATGATACCAGCCTATTCCTCCAGGAAGATATCCGTTAGCACTGGCAAAAGTCGGACTGTGCGGCTGCTTAACACTCCAATCATGAGGTAGCTGTACTGTTTGCCAGGACCTGTCATTATAGTCTACTGGTGTTTTTCCGTTGGTTTCACCTAAGTGAAAACGCCAGTCAGCAGTAATCTTTTCGGCCTGACCGAATCCGGGTTGTGCAAAAATAGCCGCCGGATTTAATAAATTAAAAGCAAGGGCAAAGATTGAATATTTAATAAGTCGTATCATTCTATTTTAATTTAATGCGTAGGTTTTACGGGGACAATATTTCCTTTTTCGTCAAAATACATGCGGTCTATACAAACTTCGCGGTTAAAGCCTGCTGCATCGCCCATATGTATTCCATCAGGATAACTAAACCTGTGGTAAACGATATACCATTCGTCTTTTCCGGGAATCTGCAGCACGGAATTATGGCCCGTACCAAAAATACCCTGCGAAGGGTCTTTTTGCAGTACCAGATTGTTTTCCTGAATCTCTATAGGGCCAACAGCCGATTTGGAAGTTCCATAACGCACGCGATAATTCTCACTGCGCGTATCGTCGTCCGACCAAAGGAAATAATAGGTTCCTTTCCGGTAAAATACATATGCCCCTTCTCTGAAGGTTTTATCTGTTTTAATAACCCTGGTGGTATTCTTTTTCAGCGATACCATGTCTTTATTCAGTTCGGCTACTGCAAGATAGCCATTTCCCCAGTACAGGTAACTTTTGCCGGTTTTGGGGTCGTTAAATACGGCCGGATCAATTTCCTGTCCGCCTTGTACACCTTTGGGTTTAAAATTAATCAGCGGTTTTCCCGAATCCGTAAATGGGCCGGTTGGCAGGTCTGAAATGGCAACACCGATCTTTTGTGCAGCTGTAAAGTAATAGTAGTATTTGTAATCACCTTTAACCTTTTTCTCAGTAATGGCAGGTGCCCAGGCATTGCGGTCTGCCCAGGTAACATCTTTCTTCAGATCCAGGATTACGCCTTCATCGGTCCAATTAGTCAGGTCCGGCGAAGAGAAAGTTTTAAAATAATAGCCTCCCCAACCGTCAAAGCCATCACTGGTGGGATAGATGTAGTATTTCTTGGTTTTATTGGAATATATTACATCCGGATCAGCATAGAAGCCGTCAAGTACCGGATTTTTCTTTAGCTTCAGTTCCATCCCTTGCGGTATGCCCCACCGGCCTGTCAGGTCTTTTAATTCCTTGCGGGATACTGGAATAATGGTTCCGTGGCGCGGATGAAAATCCATCTTCACATCCTGGTCTATTACTTTGAACTTATCCAGATCGTAACTTTCGCAAAACTGGTATTTTCTTTTGCCATACACATCGTACATGAGAATATACTTGTCAGATTGGTTGAGTTTAAATACTCCTGAGCCCTCAACAGCATCCCTGGTTTGCTGTTTATATCCCGCCTGTTCAATCCATTTGCCGGAAGTCAGAGAGTCGGTTAGTGCTAGCTTTATCCCATTGCCATTGCCTTCAGTTTTATAAAACAGGTGAAACAATCCGTTTTTGTTAATGATGTCGCCGTCGATGCAGGATTTGCCATTCTTTGGACGGAACAGAACAGCAGGCTCAGATTCAAAATCGGTAAAATCGCTGTTGACGTATGCATAGTAAATAATATCCGGACCAGTGCCATGTTGCATAGACCAATAAACCATGTATTTGCCTGCTGCGGGATCGTATATCGTTTGCGGTGCCCATACCCGTTTCAGGTTATCGTGACCCTTGAACCGTTGCTGTATATTGATCACCGTATGTTTCCAGTTCAGCAGGTCATCAGATTTCATCAGAATTAGGGCACGATTCGAATCCCAGCCTTTAGACGAGGTCATATCTGTCAGCACCATATAGAACGATCTTCCATCCTCTCTACGGAGTATATGCGGGTCACGCACGCCGCCGGTAGAACTGATTACTTTTGAATCAATAACAGGTTCATTATTATTCAATGCGCGGTAATTGTATCCATCGGTACTGATGGCAAAACAAACAGCTTCATCTTTTAAGGCATTCCCTTTAAAGTAGGCGAACAAGTAACCTGCGAAATCCTTATCGGCAGGCCCTGATTTATATACCTGGCTGAAGGCATTTCCGATAAAGGCTAATTTTAAAATGGTAAGAAGGATCAGGCGCGGATAGAGCAGTCTTTTCATTATTAGGTGCTGGAGTTTTATTTTAAATTTATATACCATCAAAAATTATGTGCAGGTTAACTTAACCTGCACAATCTTATCGTTAATTTCGCTTATTTCAAAGCTATTTTTTGTACTTGTGTATAGATATATTCACTTGAGGATGTGGATTTAACGCCGATTCTGGCAAACACATAATCAAGGTTTTTCAGGGCATCCGGGATCTCGCCTGCAATAACAGTTGACTGGCCAAAAACCAAGCTGCCAACATTTCCATCTACCCGGAGATCACGTAATACCTGATCGGTCAATATTGACTTTCCCAGATAGAGACGTACCAGTTCTACATTTGCCGACTGTACAATCTTATTGACTGCAAACTGAGCAGTAATCGTATTGCCGGATTTCTGAAAAGATTCGTTTGTAATTGTAAAATAGGGTGTCACCGGTACATCAAAAGTGGTATTCCCTTTTACATTCACAATCAGCGTATCTGTAGCTTGCTGCAACCATGGAGAATCTCCCCTGCGTACCAACTTATACTGGCCATCAAACAGGCTTGCCGAAAACGTTCCATCCTGATTAAGATATACAGGGATCTTCGATTTTAGGGCGTGCCCATCCTCCCACAATTCCAGCTGAGGGCCGTTGTTACGCACGCCTACGGCATTTCCCTCATATACCACTCTGCCAGACAGCGTGGACTCAGGGGCTTCAAAATTATCATATGCACAACCTGCCAGAAATAAACTTGCAGTTGCGGTTAGTGTCATTAAAAAATTCAGTTTCATAGCACAAAAGATTATTGGAATGGATTTCTTACAATTTTTGGATTGTTGTTTAATACCGTCTGATCAATGGAAGAATAGTAATTGGCCAGGCGGAAGAACCGTGCCCTGCGGAAGCGGCTTGGTCTTATGCGTTCATAAATGAATTTACCATTGTCTGCATATCCCGGTCTTACCACCCGGTATCCGTACAATCCCATCACCACGGCATTAGCATCATTCTCAGAACCGTTCCATACCAAATGTGCTATACGCCATCTTTTAAGATCAAAGTAACGGTGATCCTCGAAAGCAAGCTCTACACGGCGCTCGTTACGGATAATGTCCGTCGTTAGCGCAGTCAGGCTATTTGCGGGGAATCCTGCACGCTGCCTCAGCAGGTTGATATATCCTAGCCCTTCTGTCTGCCCAAGTTCAAATGAGGCCTCAGCAGCGTTCAGATAAATCTCACCCAGGCGAAACCATGGCCACCAGTTTGCTGCCGATGTTCCTCTTGTACTCGCTGCAGGTGCATCACTTACAAATTTCCGGATGTAGAATCCCGTATTACTCACATCCGTCGCATCGTCTTTAGGTCCGTCGAATCCAGTCCAAAGCTGGCCATCTGTATAATTTTTTCCCAATTCTGCCGAGATGCTTAACTGATAGCTTCCGTTATTCCACACCGCTACGCCTGCCTGTATTCTTACCGGATTATTTTTGAATGTTGTACCTGGGTAGATTACAGTACCATATAAACGTGCGTCTTTGTTCGCAAAAATATCCCCGATACCTGTATAGGCTATATAATTGCCTGCTGCATCTTTATTGCGCAGCGTTCCTTTGGTTCCATCCAGATAGTCAAAACTTTCTACAAAGCTCAATGATGGAGATATGGTCGACGAAGACTCGTTGTCTTCAGTCATGCTCTTTATGATATTATCGTAAGCAAAACGGTGTACTTTAAGACTCGTAGCAAAGTCTTTAGCGAAAATCACCTCGGCCCCGGTTTTCTTATTCAGCATGTCGTAGAAGTTAGCGCCTTTATCAGGGTTTTCATTAAAGAGCGCGTAAGGACCGCTGATAATTTCTTTCGAGGCCTTTAATGATTTAGTATAGTAATCATTCGCCATGGACGCTGGAATTCCAACTTCACCGCCAGGGGTGGAAATAGGAGCTGACATCAGGTTGTTATATTTGGCAATTGACGCAGCATAAAGCATCGCTCTGCTTTCCAGGGCAAGGGCAGTATACTTGTTTGTCCTTGTTTTGCTGGCGTTATTTGGTACCAGGTCTTCTTTAATGGCCTCCATCTCCCGGAAAATAAAGTCGTAGACTTCATATTCTTTCGCACGTGGAACCTGTAGCGGGGTAGGATCTCCGCTGAAATCGTAAACCAGTTGTGTTTCTACAAGAGGTACTCCGCCCATGCGTTTTACCATTTCGAAATAAACAAAAGCGCGCATAAAGCGAAGCTCACCTTTAAACAGGCGTTTTTGTGCATCGGTTAGTTTGACGCCCTGTGTTTCTATATTTTCCAGGGACAGATTGATATCGCGGATGAATCCGTAGTCCCAGTAGCGTCCGTAGTCATCACCAAACTGGTAATCATTTCTCCAGTTCTGATCCCGGTGCCCCGACCACATTGCATCATCGAGTTCTGTCATTCCACCCGTATTAAATACCCCATGTAACGTTGGTAACCTGTTGTAATAGTTCGCCAGCAGGGAGGTCACTAATTCTGGATTATTCCACAATTGTTCGTCCGTAATCATTCCTTTAGGATCACGCTCAAACCATTCATCGTGCTTGCAGCTGTTCATGCTTAAGCATGTTAACAAAGCAATAAATATGTATATTTTTTTCATCAGAATATATTTTTTTAGTGGTCATGAAGCTATCATGATTTTATATTCATTTCGTTATGTGATTTGAAAAATCATGATGGTTTCATTGTAATAAATTTTTAGGTGTTGATGCTATCAACTATTTACCCGGCTTTTTTTAGCGCCAGGTTTCAGCGTCTTTATTTTGGTCCGTTTAAAACGTTACATTGAAACCTGCCATAAATACTTGTTGCTGAGGATATGCAACAGCTGCTGCGGCCTCGATTTCCGGATCAATCTGGAATTTCTTTACATTGTCAAAAGAGATCAGATTGGACCCATTGACATACACGCGTATTTTTTGTGCCTTAAGTTTATCAGTAATTCTCTTAGGCAGGCTATAAGCAAGCTCTAAATTTCGCACGCGAAGATATCTTACATTGGTCAGCCAGAAATCGCTGTTCACGCCATTCGGGCCTGAGTTGCCTTTTCGGACAGCAGGATAATAACCTGGAATCCACTCACTGTTAGAGTCATATGGATCTGCCCGGTGCCATCTGTCTTCCAGCAGGTAAGCAGGCGAATTACCGTCTCCATGAAATGCGTTCCTTAACTCATAATCCTGTGACCACGATTGCATCGCGCCACCCGCGAAATCAATGTTAAGGTCTATGCCTTTCCAGTTCAATCCGATGCGTCCACCGAAGCTCATCATTGGTGCCCAGCCTGTCGGATAACCAATAGGGCGCTCGTCCATTCCATTGATGACCCCATCGCCATTCACATCTTTGTAGATAAAGTCACCCGGCAATTGTGTCCTGTTATTCTGACCATCGTTGTTTATCGCGTAATTACGGATTTCTTCTTCCGACTGGAAACGTCCGATTACCTGCTGGCCCCACCAAATGCCACCCCAGCGGCCCTCTGCAGAGTTCCTATATTCTTCCCAGGAGTTGCCGAACCGTGGTTTATAAGATTCTAAACTTTTGAACCTCGAGTACGTTACATTTCCACTGACCACATAGTTCAATTCGCCGATTTTACTGGTATAGGTCAGGATACCTTCCGCGCCATAGTATCCGTTTTTGTTCAGATTTTCGTTGGGAAGTCCGTATCCCACCTCGCTGGGCAGCAATACATCATATCGTGGAGCAGGGATGCCCGTACGTATAATTTTGAACCCATCAGCTGTCAATGTCAGTTTGTTGTCCAGCATAGCCAGATCTATACCAATGTTATAATTTGTATTCTTCACCCATGAAAGATTCCGGATTGGCAAAGGTCGTGGCTGAACGCCGGGATAGTAAGTCCCATCCAATACCGCATCTCCTTGTCCGAAGTTGTAACCCGCTAAATAACCGTGCATGCTAACACCATCCTCTAATCCGGTTTGTCCTATTGATGCACGTATTTTCAGATCGTTGATGACACCTTTAACTGATTTGAAAAAAGGTTCATCCGAAATCCGCCAGCCTAAAGATGCTCCCGGGAAGAAACCCCAGCGATGATCTTTGTCATATAAATAGGAGCCATCGTAGCGCCCCAGAACTTCAATCAGATATTTGCCTTTAAAATTATAATTGATACGACCAATATAGCCCGCCCTTGCTTCATACGACCAGTCATCGGCTAAGCTATTCAGCTCGGCCAGTTTAACCAATGGGATGTAATTATTCGAAGGATTAGCACCAATTGCCGAATAAGTTCTGTCCCAGTCAGACCGTTCATAACCTGCCATTGCAGAAAACCCGTGGTCGCCAAGCTGTTTTGTATAATCTAACTGGAACTGTCCGAACCGGGATACTGCTTCACGGTCTGTTTTGTATCGCCAGCCAGCAGCGCTGCCACCGTCAGGTTTGTAAATACCGTCTTCATATTTATAAACATCATAAGAATATTGGAAGCCATCAAACTTGTTATTGGTATAGTTATAGGATACCGTTCCCTTTGCTGATAAACCGAATTTTGTTTTAAAAGAAGAAAACAGATTTACATTACCGCTCAGATACTTATTGTCCTTATAGCCTACAATATCCCTGCTGAACAGCGCAGGGTTATACGCCAGATCATTCGTACGATTCGGATATGCCGGATTATTATTTGCATAAGGTGCTATTGTTGGCCTGTTTCTGAATATGGCTAAAATAGAGGAGAAGTAGCCATCTCCACCTGGTAAACCAACATCTTTAGTCGTTTCCTGTCTGCCGGAAATCTGTGTGCCAATAGTCCAGCCTTCAAGAATAGTTGCCTCCATGTTAGCTTGCAGGTTAGTCCGTTTATAGGAAAAGTCTTTGATCATGGCATCCTGATTCAAATTACCTATGGAAAGGAAATAATTGGAATTTTTTGCTCCACCTGTTACATTCGCATTGATATAACGCTGTGGTATATTTTTCCGGATAACCATATCATAGTAATCGTTATTTTGATAGCCCGGCTCAGTGCCCGCCTGCCATTTTGCAAGTTCTGCAGGGCTATATGTAGGAGTATATGTTGCACCCGGATCGCGGATTACGTTTTGATCAGCTTCGACCAGTCCCCTGGTATATTGTGCTGCAGTAGCCATCTTTGGGAAGCGGGTTAGATTTTGCCATCCCTGGTAACCGTTGATGTTTATTTTTGCAGCTCCATCACGGGTACCTTTTTTGGTAGTGATCAATACTACGCCCCTGGCTGCCCGAAAACCGTAAACGGCTGCCGCCGCATCTTTAAGGATGGAAATGCTCTCGATATCTTCCAGATTCAGGGCATTAAAAATATCGGCTCCGGAACCATTTTGGGTTCCCACCCAGTCAGTCCCTGTTTGTCCGCCATAAGCTATACCGTCGATAACATACAGTGGATTTCCCATATTGCGTATTTCAATACTGGCTCCTCTCCCTGGGCGGGCGTCTTTTGCCCGTACCGAAACTCCCTGTACCTTTCCGGCAAGCGCTCCCGCTGCCGTGGTAGATGATGACCGGACGATATCTTCCGATTTGATATTACTTATTGAGCCGGTAATATTGCGTTTGGATTGTTTACCATAACCAACAACCACTACTTCGTCCAGGTCGTTGTTCTCGCTTTCAAGAAAGATGTTAATGGTAGTCTTATCGCCAATGTCAACGCGTTGTTTTTTATAACCCATATAGGTGATGAGTAAGGTGCCTTTGGTTGCCTTGATCAGGAAGCGACCCCGTTCGTCTGTGATAGCGATTTCTTTAGGCATGCCTTCAACTTGAACTGTGACGCCACTAAGAGGCTCACTTTTCTCGTTAAACACTTGCCCCGAAATCTGACGCTGTGCGTATGAATATGTGGGTACACCCCATATCATTAGATAGAGAAGAAAAAATTTAAGGGTTTTCATCAGAATATTGTTTTTAAGGTCATGAAGCTATCATAAGCTTAGGTCATCGTTTTTTGCAAGCCCAAGCTTATGATGGTTTCATTTTTATATTTGGTTTTTGTTGTAATGAAGCTATGGTATGACACTAACCATATGTGTTTTTAAGAGCTTGTTTATGTTGGTTTCATAGGCGTGTTTGGTTAATTGTTAATAATTGGTTGAATACATACTTAGTGCACCTTGCCATAACCAAACGGATCCCCCCCCCTGGGAAATAGATAGGAGGTCCCGTTCATTTTTTGAAGGATTTATAATTGGTTTCTGGAATCAAACTTAGGAGATTATGCTATGTAAGAACATATACATATCCGTCAATTAACGTTTAGTTTTTCGTCAAAATCGCCTTTTTTTCTATTTAAAGCTTCTTTTTTTGATACTCGGAAGGTAATTGTCCGAATTCTTCTTTAAAGCACTGGCGGAAATAGATGGAGCTGTTGATGCCTACCATAAGGGATACTTCAGTGACGTTATACTGGCCGGAACGTAAGAGTTGTGCGGCCTTTTGAATCCTCACTTTGCGTACAAGCTGATTGATGTTTTTCCCGGTAAGACCTTTAAGTTTTCTATATAGGGTAGATTGGCTCATGTTCATTCTGTCGGCCAGCGTAGCTGCATCCAGAACTTCATCCTGTATGCAATCTTCCACGATGCTTACAAATTCCTGAACAAAGGCATTCTCCCGCCATAATTCTGTATTCGTAGTTACTTCTTCGGCTGTGCCCTGCTTATGTTGAGACGACAGCTTCCCCAATACTTCAGCATAGACTGCCTTGCGTTTGAGCAGCAGGTTTTCAATCCGTCGATAAAGCAGTTTGGGGCTAATTGGCTTCGTCAGATAAGAGTCGACTCCCAGTTCATACCCATGTTCCTTGTCGGTCTCTGTGTCCTTCGCTGTCAGGAATATCATGGGTATATGGCTGGTTTCCCGTTCCCGCTTTAGTTCTTCCAGCATTTGGAATCCATCCATATCGGGCATCATGACATCACTGAGGATGATGTCGGGAATACGGCTCTTTGCAAGCTCAAACCCTTCGTTTCCGTTTTCTGCTTGTAGTACATCATATATCGGGCATAGCAGGGAGGTTAAATAATCCCGGAGGTCCGTATTGTCTTCCACCAGCAACAGTAAAGGACGCTGATCCTCGCCGGTGCTTTCCATATTGCTTTCTGAACCTGCTGATGTGGATTTTGCAATATTCACTGCGGTTACAACTGCATTCGTCAGCAGCCGCACACAAAACTCACTTCCTGTTCCCAATTCACTTTTTACGGAAATTTTTCCATGGTGTATGGCTGCCAGTTCTTTGACCAAAGCCAGGCCAACACCTGTGCCGTGGGGAGCAGAACGGGGTACCTGGTAAAACTTGTCAAATATCTTATCCAGGTGTTCTGGTGCAATGCCGCAACCTGTATCTTTCACATAAATTAGGGCACATGTACTGAGTTTGTCCTGTTCATAAATCAAACGGACCTCCACACTACCGGACGAAGTAAATTTGCACGCATTCGATAATAAATTATCCAATATCAATTGTACAATCTCAGCATCGAAAGTAGTCTTGATATCATCTTGTTCCACAATACAGGTAATGTTCAGCTCTTTCTTGTTGTTTGCCTCTTTGTATTTAAGGACGGTCTCCCTAACCAACTCACCCAAAAAGTCTTCTCCTAATACCAGTGGTTTGTATTGAGACTCTACTTTCCGGAATTCCAGTAACTGATTAACCAATGAAAAAAGCCGGTTTGCATTCTTTTGGACTATATGGACCCAATCTTTATGCGTGGAAGACAACTTTTCTTCATGAAGCAGATCGTCTAATGGGCCAAGAATCAGGGTTAATGGAGTTCGAAGCTCATGCGTAATATTGGTATAAAAATTCAAACGCTCCATATGCAGTTGCCCGTCCTGCTCAAGCTGAAGCTTCTTCACGCGGAGTTCGGCTTCTGCATTTATTTTTTTCACGTAAAAGAATAACACTATGAATATAATAGAAGCGACAAGAATTGTATACAGCACCATTGCATAGGTGCTCTGGTAAAATGGGGGAGAGATGTTGATAAAAAGGTGCTTATAGTCGCCAGGCCAGTTTTGGTTCTTTTGACGCGTGCGTATGCGAAGTTCATAGTTCCCATATGGGATATTCCGGAAATCCAGGCTTTTTTCATTGCCCAGGAAAATCCAATTGTCGTCCAGTCCATGCAGTTTATAGCTAAACTCTACCATATCATTGAGGGCATAATCCATAACAGCAAGCTCCACGCGGAAACTGTTCTCTTCATGCTTCAGGTTTATTTCTTCGGCAAGGCTGGGATATTTTTCAGCCTGGGCATGTGTCTCTCCTGTATTAAAAACCATAAAGCGGCTCACCCTGATGGGCGACCTTTGGAGGTTCAGGGGGATTTCGGTAGGTTCGAAATAGCAGACGCCTGCCGGCATCCCAAAAAATAAACGACCCATTGTATCTGCAGCAACGCTGTTGTTCGTAAAACCACCTAAAGGCAATCCAAATGCCTGGTCATAGCTTAGAAAGCGTTTTTCATCCGGCAGATAGCGCAGCAACCCCAGTCTGGTGGAGCACCAGATATTTCCATTACGGTCTTCGGCTACTGCATTTACAGTCAGCCATGCATCCCGTCCGGGCGGAACAATACGCTCAAGGTTACCCATTTCTTTGTTTACGCTTTGAAGTGCCAAACCTTCGTTTGTAGCTATCCAGATATTATTTCTCCGGTCACGGAACAGGTGATTAATGGTATTACTGGTAATCCCTTGCCCTTTAGAAATTTTTCGGACCAGTTTCCGGTTGCGGTCAAATATGTAAAGGCCCTGACCATACGTACCTACCCACATATACCCGCGACTGTCTTCAACGAGTGTACGGGGAGCATAGTCACCAAGCATGGGCGAATTCGTTATTGTTTTTTGAAATGTTTGACGCTTAGGGTTGTGAATAAATAAACCTTCTTCTGCGGCAAACCATATATTTCGCTGTGTATCTTCGATTATAGCTCTTACTGCCGACATCTTTTCACCTGGATCTATCCTACGCCAGCTTTTCGTTTTTGCGTTAAAAAAAGAAACACCTCCATTCAGCAAACCGAACCATTTGTTGTTCTGGCTGTCTTCAAAGGCAGAAAGGAGGAAGTCATCTCCAAGTCCGCTGTTGTGAGTTGTTCTTTTGATAACTTCTCCATCAGGCTGTATCTGCAGAATGCCATCTCCTGCTGTAGCTAACCACATACTGTTGCCGCTGTCGTGCAATATCCCTGTCACCGTAGCCAGCTTACCCCAATCAGGCATGATCTCTGTTGTTGGAAAAACCGAGAAAAAGGGCTTTAAATGTCCGAAAAAACCTACTCCTCCGCTATAAATAGCCAACCATACATTGCCAAAACTGTCCAGGTCAATGTTTTGCACCGAGGAGTTATTGCCTCTGTTCAGATAAAACGGAACTATTGTCCGAATCTGCTGTATATCCCTGTCTGTGCTATAATCAGGCTCCAGGATGAATAGCTGCGACGATTCAGCACCTATCCAGATGGCACCCTTGATTTCTTTTATAGCATATACAAAGGGTTCAATTCGATTTTTGGCTTTACTGGTCAGGCTGATGTGCCGGATCCTCTTTGTATAAGGATTGTAAACCGCCAGGCCTTTTCGCGTTCCGATCCAGATATTGTTTTTACGATCACAAAACAGAGCCTTCACTTCATTATCAGGTAATATGCCCTGCGTGTTTTGTGTATTAAGCACCTCCACTTTTCGCTCCCTGGTATTAAAAATCGAAAGCCCCTTATTGACGTGCCCTATATAAAGAATTCCTTGCTGGTCTTCAGCTAGTGTCCAGATACTATTTTCTGGCATGGAAGGGATGTTCTTTCTGTTGAAATGCTCGAATTGCTTCTTTAATGGATCAAAGCGCTGTATACCCTGATGATATGTTGCAAGCCATAACTTGCCACTTTTACCTTTGATAATATCTGTAATATCATTTGTTGCAATAGAATATTTGTCATTGGGGTCATGAAGATAATATGAAAACCTGTTAGTTTTCATGTCGAGTACATTCAGGCCGTTTGCACGGGTGCCAATATAAAGCTGGTCATTGTCATAAAAAAGAGTATTAATTTCATTACTGTTCACGGAAAGCCCATCCGCTTTTTCAGATTTGTAATACTGCTTAAATGAATTGCTCGCGAACCGGTTTAATCCTAATTCCGTGGCAATCCACACAAAACCAGATTTGTCATGAGCAACATCAAGTACCTGCTGGCTCGATAGCCCTTCCTGCAAAGACAAGTACCTTGCTTTTTCCGGCTGCCCGAATAGTGGCAGGGAATAAAAAAGAACTATCAGAAAGAACATTAACCGCATTATCGTGTATTTAAAAGCTTTTTTGCTGATCAATTTTGGGTCTACTTCCCGGTGATAACAGCACCTCCGTCAGGTAATAATTTCAGCTTTATTTGTTTGTTTTTTTGAAGATGTACTTTGTTTATTTGCGGTTGTTTACTATCATTATCAGTGTACAGCAGCACCTCATTACCAGATAACATAGGCAAAGAAACAGTGATTATTTTTTCCGTTTTCTCCGCATTGATGCCGGCGATGTACCAGGTTTCTCCATGGCGTCGTGCCAGTATACAGTATTTGCCGGGATAACCATCGATAAATACAGTTTCGTCCCAGGTTGTCGGAACCTTTTTCATGAAATCTATAACATGAGATGGCATTTCATTCAGATTATTGGGAGTTATGCCGAAATTCTGAACGGGGGTTTGAAATAATATAGCCGTTGCAAGTTGAAATGTTTCAGTTGTCTTCCTTGTCGTTCCTCCATTATTTTCCTGGTTATGATGTTTGTTGAGCAGGACAGGTCCAAAGTCCATAGCGCCTACAGCGTTACGGATAAAGGGGTGCAAACTCGCATTAAAGGCCTCATTATCATTTGCCTGCTGCGTGAAAATCAGGTTTTCGGATGCCAATACTGCTTCACTCCCCACATAGTTAGGGTACATTCTTTCCCAGCCACGCGGCAGTGTGCAGCCATGGAAAATAACGGTCAGCCCATAGCTATTTGCATCTGAGAGAATATCCTCGTACAACTTCATCGTTTCCTGCTTGTCGCCGCCGAAAAAATCTACTTTGATTCCTTTTATACCGATGCGTTGCATCCAGGCCATTTCCTGTTTTCGGGCAACAGCCGTATTCATACCATTTTTAGGTCCTTGCGGAGCATCATTCCAAAAGCCATTGGAATTGTACCATAGGCATATGCCAACACCTTTATCTTTGCCATATGCAGCCAGTTGTTCTATTTTTTCGTGGCCTATTTTGGTATCCCACCAGTTATCAACCAAGACAAACTCGTAACCCATAGCAGCCGAGAGATCGACAAACTTTTTTTGGTCATCGAAGTTAATGCTTCCGTCCTGCCACAGTAACCAGCTCCATGTAGAGCGGCCAAAGGTATATGCTTTAGATGCCTTATACTGAGGTTCAACCACATCAAAAGGAATAGTCGTTTCGACAATGGGCTTAAGATTATTCCCTACAGTAAGGGTGCGCCATGGTGTGCGGCCGGGCAAAGCTATAGTGGGGTTTGCACGCCCAATGCCGTTATTTTCACCGTTTTCCGGAAAAGCTATTTTATACATACCATCTTTCGTTCCTTCGCTCAGCTTTGAACCGCAGTAAAGTGCATTTACACCCGTTTCGGAAAGCAGAACCCATCCTTTATCGCCTACATGAAACAGCGCCGGAAAGGTATAACCTACCCCATATTTGGAGGGAATTCCCATTGCCTGATCTGGTGTATATTCTTCCTCATAACTGGGTTTAGTTTTCATCCAGCCGATCATAGGGGATGCCTGTGGCGTTAAAAACGTTTTAGTGTCGACAGGAAAGTTATATCCGCTTAGTTCCTCTTCAATGATCATATTAGCAGGCTCACCAGTTTGAGGCACCTGATATCGGAAAGCGATGTTGTTGTTACTGACGCGAAAGACTACCTCTAACTGGTTCTTCTTTGGATTTTCAAATTTACAGGTCAGCTCATTGGCCTGGTACCTGACAGTACTCACTTTTATTTTCGGCTCCGAGTAGGTCTCGTCGATCCGGCGCGAACGCTGATTTGTCAGATGTAGGTTTGCAGATAAATCAACCTGGCTTCCACGTAGGCCTAAAGGCGACTTCTCCAGCATTTCTTTTCCCTGCATCAGCACTCGATAGTAGAGTCTGCCTTCGTCTAATGATAATTTAACGGTCAGCTTCTCGTCGGGACTGGAAATGCTGAGGTCTTGCGCAGAAGATTTTGAAAAACAGAGTAACAATAATAATCCGCAAAGAATATTCCTTATAGAGTTCATATGAATAATGATTTATAAATCAATTGATTGAAATTGACAAGTGGGGGTGAGGACATAGTTTAGTACTATGTAGTCTACCTTCCGTTCAAGCTGGGTAGAAAAGTTCATTCTTATGGTATAGAAATTGGCTGTTTATAAATTTGGTTAGTTTGACAGGTAAAAGGTAGATAATATTTTTTAAATGTCAATAGTACATTTAAAAAATATTGCTTGTTAAATCAAAAATGTGGTATAAAATAGAATATAATTAATGCCCGATTTGAGACGAAACGACAAAACAATGAACAGATTTTGAAGAATTCATTGGTTTACTTTGGTTTTTAAGAAATCAAATAACAGACTGTACTGTAAATACCAGTAAATGTATTTACAGGGCCAACAAATTTTTATGAAATTAAAATCACTTACTTTAATCCTTCTGGGGTTAATGCTTAATGCGGCTTCTTTTGCCCAGGTTAAAATCATTGCTTCAGGTAAAATATGGTCAACTGAAAAGGCCAGCGACTGGTATAAAAAACAGCCTTACCTGGTTGGTGCCAACTATATCCCTGCAAATGCAATCAACCAGTTGGAAATGTGGCAGGCTGATACCTTTGCGCCGGCAATTATTGATAAAGAACTGGGATGGGCAGAAGGTCTTGGGATAAATACTATGCGGGTGTTTCTGCATAGTCTGGCTTATAAAGCAGACCCGGCAGGCTTTAAATCGCGCATCAATGAATTTCTAAAGATTGCTGACAAGCATCATATCAGGCCTATGTTTGTTTTCTTTGATGATTGCTGGAATAAAGTGCCGCAAATTGGCAGGCAGCCAGAGAAGAAAATAGGAATACACAATTCAGGCTGGATGCAGGATCCGGGAGATCCCGCATATAAAGAAGCTTCGAACTATCCGGCATTGGAAACCTATGTAAAAGATATCTTAAAAACTTTCTCACACGATAAAAGAATTCTGCTTTGGGACCTTTATAATGAGCCGGGAAACAGCGGTAAATCTGGAACTACTTTCCCACTGCTGACCAAAATCTTCATCTGGTCGCGGGAAATTAATCCTGATCAGCCCATCACAGCAGGTCTTTGGAATTGGAGTGGGGCATTTAACGAACTCAACAGGTTCCAACTGGCCAATTCTGATGTAATTTCATACCATTGCTATGATAGTCCGGAAAAACATTTACGCACCATTGAAATCCTGAAATTTTTCGGGAAACCAATGATCTGTACAGAATATATGGCCCGTACCCGCAACAGCACGTTTATTAATTCTTTACCGATGCTTAAGAAAGAAAATGTAGCTGCCATAAACTGGGGATTTGTTGACGGAAAAACAAATACAAAATATGCCTGGGATACTCCATTGACTGCTGGCGGAGAACCCAAGGTGTGGTTTCACGAGATTCTTAAAGCTGATGGAAGTCCCTACATTGAAGCGGAGACAGATCTGATTAAGCAAGTGACCGGAGTAAAAAAATAAGAAGATGTCCGCCCAAAGCAATAATCAACTGCTGACATCTTTATCAAGTGAATTAATATATTCCAGGGGTGTAATGTTAAAGTACCGTTGGAAATTTTTATTAAAAAGGCTTTGACTACTGTAGCCTACCATTTTGGCAATCTCGAATAAGGTGAATTCGTTTTGTGCAATCAGCTGAGTAGCTTTTTTAAGGCGTGTGATGTCTATCAGCTCTTTTGGCGAAAGTGAGGAAAGCGATTTTATTTTCCGGTAAAAAGTAGGCCGGCTCATATTCATGTGGTCGGCCACTTGGTCAATATCAATATTTGGGTCTTTGATATTTTTGCGGATATACTCATCCAGTTTTTTCAGGAAGGATTCGTCGGTTTTTGAATGTGCCATTACACGTACATCTTCAAATGGCGAACTTGCGAAATGGTCTTTTATTTTTAGCCGGTTTCTGAGCAGGTTGGCTATCTGCAGCTGGAGCAGTTCAGGAGAAAATGGTTTTTGAATATACACGTCGGCACCAACTTCCAGGCTTTCAATATGTGCTTTGTAGGTGTTTTTGGAGGTCAGCAATACCACTGGGATATGGCAATATTCTACATTCGACTTGATCAGCCGGCAAAGCTCAAACCCGTCTATTCCAGGCATCATAATGTCTGAAATGATGAGGTCAACAATTTCTATATCTAAAATCTGTTGCGCGATTTCGCCGTCTGCTGCTAAGTACAGCTTATAGGTGTCTCCCAGAACTTCGGATAAAAATTCCAGGATATCTTCGTTGTCATCTATAATTAGAATACTATCAGGCATATTTATTTTATTTTTTTCCAGCTGCTTAGTTTAAATTCAAATTGTTGGTGTACCGGTAAGGTTAACTCAAAGATTACCTTGTCAGTATCTCCGGAGGTCAGCGTTAAAGATCCATTATGTAAATCGGTCAAAGATTTGGCTAATGAAAGCCCAATTCCTGTTCCTGGTTTGTCTTTGCTGTACAATCTGAAAAAAGGTTCAAAAATCTTGTTTTTAAATTCATCGGGTATACCTTTGCCATCATTACTAAACCGGATCGTAAAATTCTCGTCGTCAGAATCGAATTCAGTTAAGCTGATCACGCATGTGCTAGTGCCGTATTTTATGGCATTTGAGATCAGGTTACTGCAAATTCTGACCAAGGCTTCTCTGTCTGCAAAAACGATAACATGTTTTTTGGGGAGTTTCAGATGGAAAGAAATATGGCTTTTTTCAGCCTCTGGTCTAAATACCTCGAATTGTTCTTGTAGTAAAGCGTTGATGTCGATATTGACAAAGTTTAACCCGAACTGGTCCATTTCAGTTTTACGGAAATCCAGCAGCTGGTCGGTTAGTTCAGCTAAACGTTTGGCATTTTTTTCCACCATAAGCAGACTCTTTCTGATAGCCGGCTGTTCCTCTGTCTTTTTAATCATCCTTTCAACCGGGCCTACAATCAGCGTTAATGGGGTCTGTATTTCATGTGCAATATTCGTGAAAAATTCGATTTTCGCCTGGTAAATCTCTTTTTCTTTTTCGTGTTCAAAAAGCTGCAGTTTATTTAAATTTTTACGTTCCAAGCGGCGGTGATAATAGCGTAATGACCAGAATAGCGTGATGGATAAGGCTAATAAGTAGAATAAATAAGCGGTGTAACTTTCCCAGAAAGGGGGGAGGATTTTAATGAAAAGGCGGCGTTCTTTACCTGCCCAGTTATTTACATTGCTTTTTGCCCGCACTGAAAAAGTATAATTGCCTGCAGATAAATCGGTAAAATAAGCCTTGCGGTTACTGCTAAGGTAGGTACTGTTTTTATCCAGTCCCTGCATCATGAATTCATAACGCGTAACATCGGGAGAAGAATAATTCAATGTCGCAAATTCGATGCTGAAGTTATTCTGGTCGTGGGAGAGCACCAAAGTATCGGTATATAGAATGGATTTGTTAATCGGACTATGGGCAGTGCCGGGAATGATCTCTTTATTATTAATCTGGAATCCGGTAATATAGGTTGGGGGACTGGCATCCTTTTTTTCAAAGGCTTTAGGGTCAAATGCAATCATTCCTTTAACAGATCCGAAATACATTTTGCCATTGCTGTCTTTATAAGCGGAATTGAAATTGAACTGATCGGTGATCAGACCGTTAGACTGTGTGTAAATTTTGAAGTTTCCTGTACGCATGTTAAAACATATCAGACCTTTAAGTGAGCTGATCCATAGGTTTTTGGAGTTGTCTTCCAGCATCCGGTACGTGACATTACTGGGTAAGCCGTTTTTAGTAGTGAACTTTTTAAAGCTTCTGCGGTCAGGACTTAACCGGATAAATCCGCCTCCCGCAGTAGTAAACCACATGGCATGGTCGCTATCTTCCAGAATACCAGATACGGGAAATTCATTTATAATTTTACCCCCGACTTTGTCCCCGAAACGGACATTGCCGTGCCTGCCGGTTTTAGGATTATAATAAAATGCACCCTGTGATACACTTCCAGTCCAGATATTACCCTGATGGTCTTCTTTGATATCAAAAACGTAGGAATTATACGGTATTTCCCTGATGCGGGTAAATGTTTTATGCTTTCTATTATATCTGAATAAGCCCGATCCATCATAGGCTGTGCCGATCAGCAGCGTACTGTCTCTTGTAAGATAAATCGATAGAACAAAATCGCTGATCTGGTCATTTTTATTACCTATAACCTTAAAGCTTTTGGTTACCAGGCCTGTGTGCATATCCATGATATCCAGTCCATGATGAAATGGGCCGATATACAATTCGTTACCAAGGGCTAACAGGCCATGTATATTTGGATAGGATACCTCTCCTGTTTTACCAGTTGAAGTATAATTGGTAAATATTCCTGTCTTTACGTTAAACTTATTAAATCCCGCATCTTCTGTACCTATCCATAGGTTACCCCGGTTATCCGGGCATATTTCCCTCACTGCATTGCCAGATATAGAATTGACACCGAGCAGGGGATAATACTTTTCGAATCTTGCGTTCTCTTTGGAATGGTAGTTTAGTCCGCCGAAGAATGTTCCTGTCCACATCCCGCCCTGATTGTCTTTGCATATGGTATACACAGCATTATCTGCAATAGCATAAGGGTCACCATACCTTTTACGTAAGCTGCGGCTGGTACCGGTTGTTAAGTTGTAAATATAAATGCCGGATTCTGTGGCTACCCAATATTCCTGATGCTCGCCAGCGCAGATGTCACGTACATATATGTCGGTGTTTTTACTATTATATAATGGCAAAGACCTGACGACTCTGGTTTTGGTATTATAACTTTTCAGGCCTTGCTTAAAGCAGCCGAGTAAAAGCTCATCTCCTTTTATGGGCAATATTTTGCTGATTGAGCGGAGATTTGCGGGAACATGCTGGTCAACGATCCTGATACTGGTGGCCGACTTGTTGCTGATATTGTAGTGCTGGATTACACCGTCATCATTTCCCAGCCATAAATCAGAGTTTTCATCAATAGCCAGGCAGGATGCTTGTATTCCCAGGTTTAACACCCGTTTCTCTTTAGAAAGGTATTGATAAAGTTTCCTGTTTGCTAAAAAGAATAAATTATTCTGATCGTCAACTAAAATATGGCTGATGTAATTCTGCGGCGCCATTTCGAGTGGGGTGAAGATTTCAAGATATGGATCATAGTTGAAAATTCCTTTTCCTGTACCAATCCATAGCATGCCCTTTTTGTCTTCTACGATAGTAGTGACAATGTTATTCCCGATATTTCCAAATTTATTGTTTTTGTCTTTGTAGGTTTTAAAAGTATATCCGTCAAACCGATTTAGGCCGCCGCGGGTGCCGATCCATATCATGCCTTTCGTATCCTGGATGATCGAGGTGACTGAATTATGTGCCAGGCCGTCGTCGGCCTGGTAGTGTTTAAAATAATAAGATTGCCCTTCGCATATGAAAACTGCAAAAAATAATATCACTTGAAAAAAAACAAATGAAAGTGTAGGGCGCATATCTGGTTTCCTCAAATATATATAAATCACCTCATTATATTATTTAGCTGAAATGAAGCTCTCATTTCTATAATCATGCTTTGCGCTTTTTTGTTTGATTGTCAGTTGTTTATGATGGTGTGATGTCTTGTCGCAATAAAAATATGAGACGAATCGACAAAAAGATGAACAAATTTTACCACTGGCCCCGGCACGGTTACCTGCGGTTTAATATATGGCCGGTCACGCAGCAATTCAATAAAAATCATGATGGATTTAAGGGTGTATTTAAACTTTTCACCGATCAGGATATAAAAACCACATTCATATTGTTATGCTTGCGCGATAACATAGATCGTTTATTTGAGACGAATCGACAAAAGGTTGAATAAATTAAATAATTTCTATTAGGTTCTTTTGTATAAAGAAAACCAAATTATAAACCAAAGTTCAGTTTATCCATACCTATAGGTAGGTTGCCCGATTAGTACTCATCAGTATAATCGGGTAGACATTGCTGTGCTAAATCCTTTTTTATACGACGATTATCATGAAAGTCAATGTATTCATCTCAGACGGTTAAATAGGCAACCGCAACTATTCCAAACCAATTATATTACCTAACCAAATAACTTATGAACAAATTATACTTGTCGCTGTGCAGCAAGAAAATAGGAACAAAACGAATCCTTCTCTTATTCCTTTGGACACTATTAGGACCACTGATTGTCCTCGCTCAAAACAGAATTATCAAAGGGTCTGTTACCGATGCAAAAACGGGAGAAGCCTTAATAGGTGTTACCATAAAAATTCAAAATAGTACTTCCGGGGCCAGTACCGATGCTAATGGCGTATTCAAATTGCAAGTGCAGGCAAACTCGGTATTGATCGTGTCTTATATCGGATACGAGTCAAAAATTATCACGTTACACAGTGAGAGCATCTTAGACATTAAACTTAACCAGGACAGTAAAACGCTGAATGACATTGTTGTGGTTGGCTACGGCGTAATGAAAAAGAAAGACCTTACCGGTTCCATAGCGCAGATCAGGCCAGATAAGATTGCTGACCAGAATCCCAATACTACGCAAGATATCCTGCGGGGGACTTCTGGTGTGACGGTTGGCCTGGATCCTTCGGCCAAAGGAGGGGGCACGATAAGAATCCGCGGACAGCGATCGGTTTATACTGCCGGGGGACATAGTGATCCGCTGCTGATCTTAGACGGTACCATATTTTATGGAGAACTATCTGAAATCAACCCTGATGATATAGATCAGATAGATGTGTTAAAAGATGCTTCAGCTGCAGCTGTTTATGGCGCTAAGTCTGCTAACGGCGTAATTATCATCAGCACGAAGAAAGGTAAAAAAGGTAAGCCGAAAATCAGTCTGACGTCTAATTTCGGTGCCGTGACTATGGGCGTAGACCGGGAGGTATTTGGGCCGGAAGGGTATATGCAATACCGTGAAGACTGGTATACAGCGGCTACCTACGGATTAAATCCGGCAACAGGCAACTATGAGGCCTACCAGTCTTCCTCTCAATCACAGCCAGGGTATTACACAAAGCCTGCAGATTTAGCTAAATATAATGTTTCCCTTGATCAATGGAGGAAATATTCTACAAATAGTTCCGGAGCAACTGATAACGAAATCTGGGCAAGGCGCCTGCTGCTGGATGGTGTCACCTTATCAAACTTTCTCGCCGGCCAAAGTTTCGACTGGTACAAACACAGCTTCAGGACTGGAATGAATAGTGATCAAAACATCAGCATCTCTGGTGCAGGTGACCGGATCAATTATTATATGTCTTTTGGATACCTCTCCAATGAAGGCGTTGCTGTTGGCAATGATTACACCGCAGTACGCTCTAATTTAAAGGTAGAGGGAAAAGTAACTGACTGGCTTGACGTAGGGGCGAATGTTAATTTTCAACACCGGACAGACGGCGACCTTGCTGTAGACTGGGATAAACAAATAAGATCAAATTCGCCTTTTGCGAGTTATAAGGATGCTGACGGCAATCTTGTAGTTAACCCAATGGGTGATAGCTATGTGGCAAACCGAGGTTATAATTATGATTTTGACCGGAATTATAAGGATTTGGACAAGGCGTATACCATATTTAATACCATCCTGACTGCCAAAGTAAAATTACCTTTCAATATCGTTTATTCATTCAATGGCGCCCCCCGTTATCAGTTCTTCCACGATCGGTATTGGGAATCTGCCAGCCATCCGAACTGGAAAAGTACGAATGGGTTAGTCAACCGCGAATCAACAGAACGCTTCGACTGGTCTTACAATAATACAATTAATTGGGAGCATGAGTTCGCATCTAAACATCGCGTAGCGGTAACTCTTGTTCAGGAAGCTGAAAAGCTACAACGATGGCAGGACAGAATTGAAGCCCGGAATATACTGCCGAGTGATGTATTAGGATATCACGAAACTTTTTACGGCGACAAAAACAAGAGTAGCTATGACAGCGATGATGTCAAGGAAACAGCCGATGGTATGCTTGCACGATTGTTCTATTCTTATGACAACCGTTATATGATTACAACTTCTGTACGTCGGGACGGGTACTCTGCCTTTGGATCGTCTAATCCACGGGCTACATTTTTCTCTACAGCTTTCGGCTGGACATTCACTAATGAGAAATTCTTTAAATGGAAGACCATGAGTTCCGGTAAGTTCAGAGTGTCATGGGGGCAAAATGGCAACAGGTCACTTAACAACCCTTATATTGCACTGGCTAATCTTGGCGCCGGTGCCGGCGCTACCATGGGTTATATTGATGCCAGTGGCAACCTGATACAATACAGGTACTTAATGATGGACCGTTTGGCCAATCCACAACTCAGCTGGGAGAAAACCGAAGCTTTCAACGCAGGACTTGATTTTGGGTTTTTCAACGACCGTATTACGGGCTCCTTCGATTTTTATATCACCCCTACTGTTGACATGATTATGAACCGGTCTCTTCCTGAATTCACTGGAGTAGCTAACATCACTACGAATCTGGGCAAAGTGGTAAACAGAGGATTTGAACTTACTGTTAATTCCAGAAATATTCAAAACAGCACATTTTCCTGGAATACCACTTTTGGCTTTTCCAAGTATAAGAATACCATCAAACACCTTTATTATGTATATGACGATATCCTCGATGCTTCGGGAAATGTGACTGGAACAAAAGAGCGTGATGATATTTCAAATTCCTGGTTCATCGGCCAACCGATCAGCACCATCTGGAATTATAGGGTTACCGGCATCTGGCAGACAAATGAGGTGGAGGAAGCTAAAAAGTATGGGCAGCGTCCTGGCGATCCTAAAGTAGCAAATAATTATACTGCAGATGATAAAGTAAATGCCGATGGAAGTATCACTCCGGTATACAATAATAAGGACAAGGAATTCCTGGGACAGAAGGAGCCACCGGTTATGGTCTCTCTCCGGAATGACTTCAGCTATAGAAATTTCAATTTTTCTTTTAATATGTATTCCTATTGGGGCCACAAAAGTCTCAATGGCGCTTATCTGAACCAAACGAACAGTGGCTCTGAAGTAAGCTATCTGTGGAATGCTTATGAGAGAAATTATTGGACCCCTGAAAATCCAACTAATGATTTTGCGCGTCTTGATGCCAAAGGTCCGGCAGGAGTAAATTCACCGGAAATGCTTTATGACCGGTCTTTTATCCGCCTGGAGAATGTAACTCTGGGTTATAATCTGCCTTCTAAATTATTATCAAATTACAAGATAGAAAAATTAAAGGTTTTCGGTAGTGTCCGGAATGTAGCCGTATGGTCTAAGGAAAAAAACTGGAACTATTGGGATATAGAGACCGGAACTATTGCACCAAGGATTTACACTTTTGGATTAAATATTACTTTCTAATTCGACGTTGGTCAAAGCTGTTTGTGCAAAGGCCCAGTATCCTGATAGGTATTGCTTATAACAGCTTCATCACCTTTAAAAATAAATACTAATGAAACCTAACTATAAAAAAATTGTGAACAGGACTTCAAAGGCCATTCTCATATTTACCGCAATTTCAGCTGCTTTATTTGGTTGTAAGAAAAGTTTTCTACAGCCGGAACCCTTATCGTTCTTCGAGCCGGATGCTACATTTACCACACAAAGCGGTTTAGACGCTGCTTTAGCGATAAGTGACCGTCACTTACGTTCGTATTGGACCTATACTTCTGCTGTTGACCTGGGCCGGCCTATGAGTACTGAGTACATGTTCTCGGATGTTGCTGTAGCCGGGAAAACTGACGATGGAAATATATTAGCCGATATAGCTACCCGGCTAACGCCAACGGATATGCCAGAGCGGATACCTTTTTTTTGGGGAGAAACGTATAATGGGATCAAATATGCAAATACCATACTTACCTATGTTGACAAAGTTGAAGGCTTAACCGAAACCGTGAAAAACGAATATCGTGGCCGTGCCCTCTTTCATCGTTCCTTCCGGTATCTTGCACTTTCTTTTCAATTTAAGGATGTGCCGCTCGTTACAAAACTGGCAAAGTCGCCCAAAATAAATTATAAATCTACCAAACGTGAGGCTATTTTACAAATGATAACCAGCGACATGGAAAATGCAGTAAGGTGGGTTCCTAATCAGTCACAAATGAGCCTTACCGGCTTAATCAACAAGGGAGCATGCCGGCAGCTGCTTATCAAATGTTACCTTGCTACAGGGCAGTGGGATAAGGCAACAGCACAGGCAGATACCTTGATCAACAATTCTAGCTATGCATTAATGAATGATAATTTTGGAACATTTATTAGCCCTTATTCAACTGTATGGCCTGTTACCCGTAATGTGATATGGGATTTGCATCGGCCGGAAAATAAAGCTATCGGCGCAAATAAGGAAACTATCCTCGTGATGATCAACAGGAATGACACCGATATGGGTATCAAAATGAATGCCGTCCGCAACTGGGGGCCAAATCTGGATAACAGTGCTACAACGACGCCGGATGGGAAACAAGCCGTAAGGTTTTATGCACCGTCAAATTCCAGTTATCGGGCACTGTATGATTACAATCACGCACTGGGTCGCGGTATTGCCGTGATTCGCCCAACGTATTATGCACAAAAAGGTGTTTGGTATTTGAACGGTGTCAATGACCAGGGCGACCTGCGCCATAATTCAGCTGTGGGTAACTGGGTGACCATGGAGTCCCTTAAATACAATGATCCGGCCAGTGCAAATTATGGGCAGAATCTCCGTCTTTATAACAGCACAGGTACCCTGTTATGTAAGGATACTATCCGTAATTGGTTCGACTATCCACATTATAAATATTATATAGAGGATCCGATCGCTACACAAAATCCTAACAGTGCAGATCATAGAGGGGGCGCGGGCGACTGGTATCTTTACCGTTTAGCAGAAACCTATCTTTTGCGTGCTGAGGCGAAGTTTTACAAGGGTGATATTGGCGGTGCCACTGAGGACGTTAATACAATAAGAAGACGTGCACGTTGTACCCGGTTATATACCGCTGTAAATATCGGCGACATTATGAGCGAACGCGCAAGGGAACTAAATATGGAAGAATGGCGCTTCACCGAGCTGAGCCGGGTTTCCTATTGTCTGGCCCTTAGTGGAAAAGCGGATGAGTGGGGCAATAGTTATACTGTCGACAATCTGTCTCAGAATAGTTATTGGTATCAACGGATCCAACACTACAATGATTTTTATAATAAGGGAAAAGTGACAGTTAAAAACCGTTCTTACACTATAGCACCTTACAATATTAACTGGCCTGTACCGCAAAATGAAATTGATGCCAATGGAGGAGCACAGCTGCATCAGAACTTTGGCTACAGTGGCTATGACGCTGCGGCACCAACCTGGCACACCTGGCAGGAGGCTGTAGCAGATGAAGACTCCCATTAGCATTTAATACCTTACTAATCATATACTTTAATTAATTTGTTATGTATAAAAGACCATTTATATTCCTACTATTTTTTTCTTTTCAGTCGCTATCATTTGCGCAGAAAAATGTGCTGTCCGACTTTCCAAAAGGATATACCCCCGAAGAAGTGGGGAAACGCCTGGCTTACCGCTTTGTAGACGGCAAACATATGCTTCATGCAGGGAAATGGATCAGTTATCCCGAAACATTCAACTGGAGCGGAGCTTTTAAGTTCGCTGCAGTTACAAAAGATCAAAAGCTTGTTAAATTGCTGCAAAACAAATTTGAGCCATTATTTTCTACAGAGAAGGCCTTGTTGCCCATTATGAACCACGTTGATCTTAATATGTTCGGGAGCCTGCCTATGAAGATTTATCAAATAACCAGGGAAAAACGATATCTGGAACTTGGCCTGCCCTATGCTGATACGCAATGGGTAGTGCCGGAAAATGCGAATGCTGTACAAAAATCCTGGGCAGACAAAGGGTACTCGTGGCAGACACGCCTCTGGATCGACGACATGTATATGATCACTATTGTGCAGACAGAAGCCTATAAAGTAACCGGAGACAGGAAGTATATCGATCGGGCTGCCAAAGAAATGGTGCTTTATCTGGATTCCCTGCAGCGTCCAAATGGTCTTTTTTACCATGCTCCGGATGTTCCTTTTTATTGGGGGCGTGGCAATGGATGGATGGCAGCAGGTATGACCGAGTTGCTCAGTTATTTACCTAAAGATCATCGGGACCGTCCGCGCATTTTACAAGGCTATCAGACGATGATGAAAAGTTTGAAAGCCTATCAAGCTCCTGGTGGCATATGGAATCAACTAATTGATGATCCAAATTGTTGGGCGGAAACATCAGGTTCCGCTATGTTTACCTATGCCTTCATTTCTGGCGTAAAACATGGATGGTTAAATAAACAGGAATATGCCCCTGCTGCCCGAAAAGCATGGATGGCATTAATTCCATATATCAATAACGAAGGGGCTGTAACTGAGGTTTGTGTCGGCACAAATAAAAAGAACGACAAACAATATTATTATGACCGTCCGCGAAATGCCGGTGATTATCATGGGCAGGCTGCCTACCTCTGGTGTACTTTTGCACTTTTGGAAAAGTAAATGGTTGATTGAACGGATTAAACGATAAAAGAGGCTGTGTCAAATTGAAATTAAGCCTCTGAAAATTGAATATTCGAAAATGCTCCTGTAGGGGGATACGAATAAAATGCTAAAAGAGAGGCTGTCCCCGATTGATGGAGACAACCTCTTTTTGTATGTATCGGGCATGTAAGTATCTGAAATGGTAATCATTTATAGTGCAACAAAACAATAACAACAGAAACACGCAGCTGTTTAACCTTGTCTAATTTAAACAACTGCGTGATTATACGCTATTTTACTACAGTGTTGGGCGGGCCCATGTAGGAACGTTTCATGCCTCCAAAATCAATAACTATTTTTTGTATGATGATACCAGGATCGCCAGTGATAATTTTCAGTGTATGCTTTCCGGGCTTTGCCAAGCTTATAGTGGCAGTATTTATAGCAGAGTTTCTGATCACGTTGTTTTTCCAGGCGAAGGAATCTTCTTGTGAGGCCGTAGCAATATTCATCCAGCGTGTATAGCTTTCGTCAATAGTTACGCCATATTGGGTAGTATGTTCTTTGCTTTTTGGGAACACAGGCAAAGCATAAATATATACAGTGGCAGAACCGGCATTTGTACTATAAAAATCATATTCTACTGAGGAGCTATTGAAAGAATTATCTGTTACATTTCCCAGCTGCAAGCTTTTTCCTTCATAGCTCAGGCCATTAATCACATTGATTTTAACCCCATTCTTTTCCGCTTTACGCGTGAAATTTGTCGGGTCAATAGCAATCACTCCGTTATCTTCTACAGCCAGTCCCTGGATCTCTTTCCTATCGGCAACGGTTGGATTAAACAGAGAAACATATACTGTTTCTGTTTTATCTGGTCCCGTGATTTTTATTTCACCTTTTAGATCAGTTCCTACAGGTGCTTTTTCCCAATCTATTGTAACCCATATGTCATCCTGGTAAATTGTGCTGCCTGTTGTCTTGCTGAGTTTGATCCATTCATTTTGTGTTTCGGCATTCCAGTTCAGCTCCTTTTTACCTTTGTTATACACTTCAATTTTATAACTTTTTTTGGTGTATACGTTAAAGCCTGGTAATAAATGAAAGCTGTTGAATCCATAGGATGCACCTTCTCCGGATACAAAAACCCCCAATTTTGGTTGCTCAGGTAAAGTAATCTGTGTGGTGGGCACATTTTGTGGCTTAGGCAAGCGGTCTGGCGCAGTCATTATGCCATTCCATTTCCCATTTAAAAGGTTGTTATAGCGTTCAGTAATCAATCCTATACTGTCGTGGTAAAGCTTTACATCGTTACTTAATTGATTAGTAATGGATCTTCCCTGCAGTGCGTACCAACGGTTTTTCTGTGCTGTCAGCATCTTTCTGTTCATTAAATCTGCACCTTTTACCGGATAGTAGACCAGTTCATAAAATGCAGGAAGATATTTTTCCGGCAAGGAACTCATAATTTTTGCCGCTTTAGTGGCAATAGTATTATATTGATCTATTCTTCCTTGTGCCTCATTGTAATTTTGGAAAGAGAAATCAGTATCGTAAATATTTTCTTGTGTAAACATACTGTTCCACCTGAAATCCCAGCTCATCGCTTCCGGTTTCCGGGAAAATGCCAATTGGTAGTATTGACTCATAATTTCCGTAAGTTCAGTTTTGTATTTCTCTCCAAAAATGGAACTTAAGAAAGTTCCTTCAAAATTTGGAATATTGGCGTAATTAAAGCTGTTAACGTCCCATGCCATGTCCAGGAAAAATTGTATGCCATGTTCTCCTGGTTTAATGTCGCCAACATTTAACAGCCAGTAGCGTTGTGCTCCAGTCTGATACGCCTTGTACATTTCCTCATAAATTAGTGCAGGAGGCGTGGTGTTAAGCCAAAGATAATCATTAGGGTGGCCCAGGTAAGAGATGTGGTAATATACCCCGGCTCCTCCCGAACGTTTAATTTCCTGACTATCGCTCAAACGCTTAATATATCCATAATTGTCATCCGGCCAAACCAGAGTAATGTCGTCAGGCAGCTTCATGCTATTCTCATAAACATCTAATACCTCTTTATAAGGAACAAATATCTGCAGGATGTCGTTGGCAGGCTTTCTTAGATATTTTTTAAGAATGTCTCTCTGATCAGATATCACGTTTTCCAAAACCTGTGTTTTATTATAGCCATCCGGTACATCTGCCATTCCAGTATCATGTATTCCTCTCATCCCCATGGTATAAGCATTCTCGTATTGCGCGGTTTGGGATACCCGTCTATCCAGTACATCCAGAACCCCTTTTTTATTGGTCAGATAGTTCCAGTCTCCATTCATTTCATGCTTCCATTCGCTGGCATTATTGAAAAGAAGAGGCTCCGTATGGCTGGTCGTGATAATGATTCCGTACCGGTCAGCGGTTTTGCTGTTTTCCGGAAATTGGTAAAAAGTCCCGGAACCTGGGTGCATAGCAGGAGCAAGCATATTTGCTTTAAGGCGCAACAGGAGTTCGCATACTTTTGCATATGTATTAGGGCCGATAACATTGAGTTCTGCATCCATTTTTTTCTTTGCCCAAAGGCGTAACCCCCAGTCTTCATCATTGATGAAAATGCCCCTGTATTTTACCGACGGTTGTTTAGAAACGTAATGTAACGGAGCGAGAAAAAGGCTTTCATGCTGAATTGCCGGAACATCCGACCACCAGTACCAGGGAGATACGCCTATACATTTTGAAACAGTAAACACTCCATATGCTGTGCCGCGTCTGTCACTTCCTACGATGACCAGTGCCTGGCGCACGTTAGGAAATGGATTTTGGACGGTCTGAATAGTAAATTGCTCCCAACCACCACGAATAGTTTCGGCATTTATCTTTCCTGCTTTGATCAGCTGACCGATCATTTTGTTAGCTCCTAGTGTGCCTATGATGACCGCGGTATTTTTATTGATTTTTTCTGATGTAGAAACAGAAGGCCTGGTACCGGATACCATTTCAATATCAGCAGCAAATAGGGTATACGTCTCTCATACTACCTGATCATCTTGTAGGGCAAGATTAAGAGTGAGTGCATGCATTTGTACTGTCACACGACATGAGACACTCTTGTT
>JAATFQ010000023.1 GCA_015655115.1 Sphingobacteriales bacterium | reverse complement strand
TGATACCTTGGTTTCGAATTCTTTAAGGTCTATTTTTCCGTATTTAAAGTCAGGCAGCACAGGCTTTGTTTTTTGTGCAAAAACACTGCCTGCTGTAAATAAAATAAATAAGGTGGCGAGGTGGAGAGGTCTGTTCATGATGAATCTTTAGGTCAGCAATAATAATACTAAATTTCTTAATTAAAAATTATATTAAAAAATCCTTTACTGTCATCATACTCACATTTTAAAGCCCAAGTAAGGGCCACTATTGTTTTTTATGTAAATGTTATTTACCTTTGCCCGGCAAGTAATAACTCCTAATTATTTGCTATGCAACTCGATCCCCAAAAATTTATTGCTGAAGGCCTGACATACGATGACGTATTGTTGGTCCCAGCCTATTCCGAAGTGCTTCCCCGCGATGTGGATACCGGAAGCTACCTTACCAAAAAAATAAGAATAAATGTACCTGTAGTATCAGCAGCCATGGATACCGTTACTGAAGCTGGCTTAGCGATAGCAATTGCCCAGGCCGGAGGTATAGGCATGCTGCACAAAAACATGAGCATTGAGCGCCAGGCAGATGAGGTAAGCAAAGTAAAACGTTCTGAGAGCGGTATGATACAGGATCCTGTAACACTTCGCGCAGATGCCGTTATCGCTGACGCTTTTCAGATCATGACAAAATATAAAATCGGTGGTATCCCAATCATCGATAATGACAATAAGCTGGTAGGTATTATTACTAACCGCGATCTGCGTTTTCAAAAAGACATGCATCGCCCGGTTTCGGAAGTAATGACCAGGGAAAATTTAATCACCGTGCCCGAAGGTACTACGCTGTTACAGGCAGAAGAAATCCTTCAGGATTATAAAATCGAAAAACTGCCTGTTGTAAATAAAGATGGCCGACTGGCGGGATTAATCACTTTCAAAGATATTCAGAAATATAAAAACTACCCTAAAGCATGTAAAGACGAACGTGGAAGACTGAGAGTCGGTGCAGCTGTAGGTGTTGCGGCCGACAATATTGACCGTGTTGCAGCCTTAGTACAGGCGGGGGTAGATGTAGTAACTGTTGATACAGCACATGGGCATTCCAAAGGTGTGATCGATATGGTTAAGGCCATTAAGGCCAGGTTCCCTGATCTGCAGGTGATTGCCGGTAATATTGCTACTGCAGATGCTGCAAGGGCACTGGCAGCGGCAGGAGCAGATGCTGTAAAAGTGGGGATCGGGCCGGGTTCAATTTGTACTACAAGGATTATTGCAGGTGTGGGAGTACCTCAATTATATGCCGTATATGAGTGTGCACAAGCTTTAAAAGGCACAGGCATCCCTGTTATCGCTGATGGCGGTATTAAACAGACTGGTGATATCGTAAAAGCACTGGCCGCAGGTGCGAGTTCAATCATGGCAGGATCTTTATTTGCAGGAGTAGAAGAATCACCGGGTGAGACTATTATTTACGAAGGGCGTAAATTTAAATCTTACCGCGGCATGGGTTCAGTAGAAGCGATGCAGCAGGGATCTAAAGACCGTTACTTCCAGGATGAAGAAGATGTGGTAACGAAACTGGTTCCAGAAGGTATCGTAGGCCGTGTACCTTATAAAGGTACGCTGTCTGAGGTAATCTATCAAATGATAGGTGGACTGAGGGCAGGAATGCACTATTGTGGTGCTGCCACTATCGAAGAATTACAGGAGGCGAAATTTGTAAGAATCACTGCGGCGGGAATGAGAGAAAGTCACCCCCACGATATTTCCATCACTAAAGAAGCACCTAATTATTCGCGATAAGATCAATTAAATAATGAAATCATTTTAGCCCTTTATAACAGGGTTGAAATGATTTTGTTGTAAACAGACATTTCAGAATGGCTATAAGTATGCTGATTGCCTGCCTCAATTAATCCTGTCGAAACGCTCAATTATCTTTAATTATGAAATCTATTTGTGTATACTGTGGTGCCAATTATAACGGAGACCCGGTACTTAAAGCCGCTATTGAAAACCTTGCTCAAACCTTTACAGACAGGAATATCCGCTTAGTTTATGGCGGCGGAAGCGTAGGTGTAATGGGAATCATCGCCGATGAGGTACTGAAACGCAATGGCCTGGTAACAGGAGTAATCCCGCAGTTCCTGCTTGATCTTGAAGTGGGACATAAAGAAGTCACAGAGCTGATCGTCACAGAAAATATGCATCAGCGGAAGCAAAAAATGGCAGACCTGGCCGATGGCTTCATTATTTTGCCTGGCGGTTTTGGTACTTTAGAAGAATTTTTCGAAGTGCTGACATGGCTGCAGCTCGGATTGCACAAAAAGGCCATCGGCGTATTGAATGTGGGCGGTTATTATGATCATTTGTTTGCGCAGATGGATGTGATGGTGGAGCACAAGTTATTGAAGCCACACAACAGAGATCTGGTGATTAACTCGGCAGATCCTGCCGCACTGGTAGATCAGATGATGTCTTTCATTGCGAAACCAGAAAGTGTGTGGTTTAAAGACCGCGATCTGATTTAATTCTTCTTACCATATTATATACTGTATTTCAAGGGTTATGGTAAGGTGTATATCTTACAATAACCCTTATTTCGTTCTATTATTTTTCTGCAGGCTGTTCTGAAATTTGAAAGAATACGTTTATCTTGTCCAAATGGACATCGAATTCAATAAAAACGAAGACATCAATAAACAGCTGGCCGACGAGGTGAAAACCAGGCTGAGCAAAATATATAAAGGCGGAGGAGAGGAGAGTGCTGCTAAGCAAAAGAGCAAAGGAAAGCTATTGGTAAGAGAGCGTATTGCATATCTCACTGATGAAGACAGGCCATTTCTGGAAATAGGCGCTTTTGCTGCTGAAGGCATGTATGCCGAACAGGGAGGCTGCCCATCTGCCGGCGTAGTTTGTGGTATAGGGTATGTTTCCGGCAGGCAATGTATGATCGTCGCCAATGATGCTACTGTAAAAGCAGGTGCCTGGTTCCCAATGACCGCCAAGAAGAACCTGCGCGCGCAGGAAATAGCGATGGAAAACCGGCTGCCTGTAATCTATCTCGTGGATAGTGCAGGTGTTTATCTGCCGATGCAGGATGAAATATTTCCAGATAAAGAGCACTTCGGCAGGATGTTCAGGAACAATGCCATGATGTCTGCCGAGGGTATTGTTCAGATCTCTGCAATTATGGGTTCTTGCGTAGCCGGAGGAGCTTACCTGCCTATCATGAGCGATGAAGCCATGATTGTAGAGGGCACAGGCTCAGTCTTCCTTGCGGGATCCTATCTGGTGAAATCTGCCATAGGCGAAGAGGTAGACAATGAAACATTAGGCGGCGCAACCACGCATTGTGAAATTTCAGGAGTTACTGACTATAAACACCCAAATGATCAGGCCTGCCTGGATAGTATAAAAAACATCATGAGCATGCTCGGTGAACCGCAGTCCGCAGGTTTTAACCGTATCAAACCGGCAATGCCGAAACTTAATCCCGAGGATATTTATGGAATTTTACCTGAAAACAGAGAGAAGCAATATGATATGCACGATATTATTTTGAGGCTTACCGACGATTCGGAATTTGAAGAGTATAAGAAGCAGTATGGTCAGAGCATTATCTGTGGCTTAGGGCGTATTGATGGCTGGGCAGTAGGTATTGTGGCTAACCAGCGCAAGGTCGTAAAATCCAAAAAAGGAGAGATGCAGTTTGGAGGGGTAATTTATTCCGACAGTGCGGATAAGGCGGCACGTTTCATCATGAATTGTAATCAGAAGAAAATACCACTTGTTTTTTTGCAGGACGTGACTGGCTTTATGGTAGGCAGCAGGTCTGAGCAGGGGGGGATTATTAAGGATGGAGCAAAGATGGTCAATGCTGTGGCGAATTCTGTAGTGCCTAAGTTTACCATTGTAATCGGGAATTCCTATGGTGCCGGAAATTATGCTATGTGCGGCAAAGCGTACGACCCGAGGTTAATCTATGCATGGCCGACAGCAAAGATTGCGGTAATGGGCGGTTCGCAGGCGGCAAAGACTTTACTGCAGATCCAGGAGGCTTCATTAAAGGCTAAAGGAGAAATAATTACGCCGGAAAAAGAGGCCGAAATGCTGAAAGAGATTACAGACAGATATACTAGTCAGACAACACCTTTTTATGCCGCTTCACGTTTATGGGTAGATGGCATTATCGCCCCTGTGGAAACCAGGAAGGTAATATCAATGGGAATTGAAGCCGCTAACCAGTCGCCAATAAAAAGACAATTCAATGTCGGAATTATCCAAACCTAGTGACTAAATTTGCTCTTATGATGAAGAGGTTATTTGTCGTTTTTTTCTTCCTGACAGCAGGGCTGCATACTTTTGGACAGGTGAAGTCGGTGATGTTCGATATTAAGGATTTCATTACACAGGATTCTACCAGGGCAGTTACGTATGGGGTCTATGGAAAGTTAAGCGGGGATAGCTTGTATACCTTTAAAAGGTTTGATTTTGAAGGCACATTGCTCTCTTCCGGTTCATTTAAAGATGATAGCCTGCAGGTTCCGCATGGTAAATTCATCTATTATGACTGGATTACACCCGACAATAACCCGCTGAATATGGGATATGAAATCAATGGGAAAGAGCGGTATATACAATTAACAGGTACTTTTACGAATGGCGTGAAAACGGGCCGCTGGATATCTTTTTATCCGAACGGAGTGCTGAAGCAGGTGATCACGTATAATCAGGGAATCGTGCATGGTGCTTATCAGTACTTTAATACAGATGGAAAGGTAATGGTCTCTGGTTTATATATTTTGGGTAAGAAGAGCGGTACCTGGACACTGAATGGCGGAAAACAGGAAAATGAATATGTGGATGATAAATTGATTTCTACCTTAAAGGGAAAGAAACTCCGCGATAAACAAGCGCAAAGTAAAAATTTAAATTAAGGTCAATTATCTTTTTGCGCATCACCGCATTAAAATGTAATTTTGTAAGATAAAGTATCGAACCCCAAGAGTTTTTATTTTGATATCAGCTCTTCGCTTTTTTAATAACACCAGATTTTATGAATACTCCTCAAGAAATAGAACACGTACAATGTCTGATCATTGGATCAGGACCTGCAGGTTATACTGCCGCAATTTATGCTGCAAGAGCAGATTTGAAACCTGTACTCTATACCGGGATGGAAGCCGGTGGCCAGTTGACGCAAACAACAGATGTAGATAATTTCCCTGGTTACCCTAATGGGATAATGGGACCTGAGATGATGGAAGATTTCCGTAAACAGGCAGAACGCTTTGGAACTGATATCAGGTTTGGATATGTAAGCTCCGTAGATTTTTCTTCATTGCCACATAAGGTTGTAGTGGATGAAATTAAAACAATCACTGCTGATACGGTAATTATTTCAACTGGTGCAACGGCTAAATGGCTGGGATTGCCTAGTGAACAGCACTATAATGGTTTTGGTGTTTCTGCCTGTGCCGTTTGTGATGGTTTCTTTTTCAAGGGACAGGATGTAGCTATTGTTGGTGCAGGGGATACTGCAGCAGAAGAGGCCACTTACCTGGCTAAATTATGTAAAAAAGTATATATGTTAGTACGACGTGATGAATTCAGAGCTTCAAAAGCTATGGTTCACCGTGTACTGAACACACCAAATATTGAAGTTATTTATAACTCTGAAGCGATAGAGGTTTTAGGGAACGGCAAAAATGTAACTGCTTTAAAGGTACATAACAATAAAACCGGAGCTGAGCACGAGCTGGAAGTGGAAGGGTTTTTTGTAGCCATTGGACATAAACCGAATACGGATATTTTTAAAGGATGGCTGGAAATGGATGATACAGGCTACCTGAAAACTATTCCGGGAACTACCAAAACGAATATTGAAGGTGTATTTGCCTGTGGCGATGTACAGGATCATTATTACCGCCAGGCAGTTACCGCTGCGGGATCTGGCTGTATGGCTGCATTAGATGCAGAACGTTACCTTGCCGCTAAAGAAGATGAGGTTAATGTTTTGTCTTAAGTAAGTTTTTCAGGAAAAATTTGTTGAACAGGGCTCCGTGGAGCCCTGTTTTTTTTTGCTATTGCGATAAGCTAAAATTGAAAAAGCAGGCTGTAAAATACCCATTATAATTAATGCCAACGTTTTTAGATACTCCACACCACCAATTACGCTGATTAGGATAGTAGATTTCAAATCGTGCACCTTATCTCGTGAATGTTATATCATCTCGTTAATTTCATTAGTACATACTGCCTTGAAATAAATAATGATACCCCTTTTTGCTCCATGTCACGCTCATCTTAAACAATCAAGATTAAATATCAATGACACTTACAAAGTATTTGTGCTTTTTTACACAAACAATGATATTTATGCATTTTTTTTAAAATAAAACGTTTTAGCTTTTCTGTTTTTGTATTTTTTTTATAGATTCACAGCGTAAAAAGAGTTGCATGAACTTAGTTATCCGATTTTTATGACTCAAAATACTTTGCTGTCATAGCCTCATTATCGGGTGTGAGTTTTCTTAAGATGGCGTATAATTGAATTATCGTTTTCTAGAAAAAAACTTAACTTAGGGTGTTCAGTTTGTGTGCCTGTCCATTTAAAATACAGGCAGGATATAGGTCTGTTTAAACATTAAATACAAGATGAAAAGAACCAGCTGGGTAATTATACTGATAGTACTCCTAACCTTAAAAGTAAAAGCGCAGAATGGAGTACATCAGCAGTCGACCGTGTATGAATGGCCCGCGGATAAGGAAGTAAGGGCAAAGCTCGATAAATGGGAAGACCAGAAGTTCGGCATGCTGATTCACTGGGGCCTGTATGCTGTGCCGGGAATTATTGAATCCTGGCAGATATGCTCGGAAAACTGGATCGAAAGAGACAGCACCATTGCCTATGAGGATTACAAAAAATGGTACTGGGGACTAAAAAAAGATTTCAATCCCATTAAGTTCAATCCTGATGAATGGGCCAAAGCAGGCAAAGATGCCGGCATGAAATACATGATCTTTACCACTAAACATCATGATGGATTCTCTATGTTCGATACTAAAGAATCTGACTTCAGCATCGCCACAGGTCCTTTTGCCAATAATCCTAAAAAAGATGTAGCAAAATATGTGTTTGATGCCTTCCGCAAGCAAGGTTTTATGATCGGTGCGTATTTCTCCAAGCCGGACTGGCACTCACAATATTTCTGGTGGTCTAAGTATGCTACCCCAGACCGCAATGCCAATTACGACATCAGGAAAAATCCATGGCGCTGGAATCAATTTAAGCAGTTTGCTTTTAACCAGATCAGTGAGCTGATGCATAACTATGGTACAATAGATATTCTATGGCTGGATGGCGGGTGGGTACGCCCATCGTCAACCGTCAATGATGAAGTAAGAAGCTGGGGTGCAGCAATCCCTGAATGGGACCAGCAAATCGATATGCCCAAAATTGCAGGCATGGCACGCGCAGCGCAGCCTGGTTTGCTGATGGTAGACCGTACAGTACATGGGCCATATGAAAATTACCAGACCCCAGAGCAAAAGATCCCAGAAAAACAACTGGACCACCCCTGGGAAAGCTGCCTTACATTAGGTACCTCCTGGGGCTATGTGAACAATGAAACCTATAAGTCTGCGCCAGAAGTAATCCGTTCGCTGGCAGAGGTGGTGGCCAAAGGTGGCAGTCTGCTGCTGGGTGTAGGCCCTAAGCCTGATGGTACTTTGCCAGAAGTAGCAGTATCCCGCATGGAAGAAATTGGCAGCTGGATGAAAACTAACGGAAAAGCCATTTATGGAACGCGCATTACTGCAAATTATCATAATGGCAATACCTGGTTTACACAAAATAAAGATGGGAAGACCATCAATGCTGTGCATTGTTTTAGTAAAGATGATCTATCTTTAAAAATAATTGAGTGGAAAGGTAATGTACCTGCAAAAGGAAGTAAAATGACTTTGCTGAACCTGAATAAATCGGTTAGATGGGAAGTTAAAGACGATGTGGTAAAGGTATATCTTCCTGAATCTCTAAAAACTAACCCTGCAGTGTATGGTGCCCTGGCATTTACATATCCTGCAAAATAAATATAGCTATGTTTAAACTCATTCAGCACCGCTGCAACAAACCTTTGAAGCGGTTATTTTTAGGCGGTATTCTTATCGCTGCCTTTAGCGGACAGAACTTTGCACAGACAAAGTCTACACCCCAACTAACCAGATATGTTGATCCTTTTATTGGTACAGGCGGCCATGGCCATGTGTTCATGGGTGCAGATGTACCTTATGGCGCTGTACAGCTTGGTCCTACCAATTTATCTACAGGATGGGACTGGTGTTCTGGCTATCATTACAGCGATTCTACGATTACTGGTTTTGCGCATACGCGTTTAAGCGGCACTGGAATCGGCGACCTGGGCGATATTTCTGTAATGCCCGTTACAGGTACAGTGAAATTGTTAAAGGGTGTAATTGGCGATCAGCAGAGCGGTTACTACTCTCTTTTTTCCCACCTGGAGGAAAAAGCCCGGCCCGGCTACTATAGTGTGCGGTTAAAAAGATATAATATCAGGGCCGAAATGACCGCTAGTAAAAGAGTAGGCTTCCATCAATATACCTTCCCCGCAGGAGAGCAGCCCAAGATCATCATCGACCTGAAGCCTGGTACGGGATGGGATACACCTGTGGAAACTTATATCCGCCAGGAAAATGATACTACTGTTTCCGGTTATCGCTATTCCAAAGGATGGGCAGCTGATCAGCGTATTTATTTTACAGCTGTATTTTCAAAACCTATCAAAAAATTCATCGTGTCTGATAGCAGTACTATAAAAAATGGAGTGGAGCTGAAAGGACTGGGTGTTATTGGCATGGCAGAATTTGATGTTAAAGACAGTGGGCCTATTAAGCTTAAAGTGGCAATTTCTCCTGTGAGCATCGAAAATGCAAAACTGAATATGAAAGCCGAAATCCCGGGGTGGAACTTTAATGCGCAGGTGATGAAAGCCGATGCAGCATGGAATAAGGAATTGAGCAGGATAGTGATTAAAAGTAACGACCCTCAGCAGATGAAGATTTTCTATACTTCACTGTACCATACCATGATTGCCCCCTCTGTTTATAATGATGTAAATAGAGATTACCTGGGCACTGACAAAAAAGTATACAGGAATGCCGGCTTTACGAACTATACAACTTTCTCCCTATGGGATACCTACAGAGCCGCACAGCCGCTGCTAACGCTGATCAACAGTGAGAAAGCGGGTGATGTGGTGAACACTTTCCTTGCCATCTATCAACAGCAGGGGAAACTTCCTGTATGGCACCTGATGGGTAACGAAACGGACTGTATGGTGGGCAACCCGGGTATGATTGCACTGGCGGATGCGTATCTGAAAGGAATCAAAGGATTTGATAAAGACCTTGCTTATGAAGCGCTGAAAGCCAGCGGCATGAGAAATGAAAGGGGACTGAGCCTGCTCCGAAAGTATGGATATATCCCTGCCGATAGTACTGTTGAATCTGTGGCTATGGGGATGGAATATGCTATTGCCGACTGGGGCGTGGCGCAGGTTGCAAAAAATAGGGGGAACATGGATGACTATGCCTATTGGAGTAAGCGCGGAGCAGGGTACAAGAGTTACTTTGATACAGAAACACGCTTCATGAGAGGCAGATTTGCCAATAATACCTGGCGCACACCATTTAACCCTTTCCATGCTATTCACCGTCAGGATGATTATACAGAAGGTACGGCATGGCAATATTTGTGGCTGGTACCGCAGGATGTTGAGGGCCTGATTGGCCTGCTGGGTGGCGACAAGCCTTTTGCAGCTAAACTGGACTCTCTTTTTACCGCTAAAGGGAGTATGGGCGCCGATTCTTCACCCGATATCAGCGGATTGATTGGCCAGTATGCACATGGCAATGAACCTAGTCATCATATCACTTATATGTATGCCTATGTTGGGCAGCCTTATAAAACGGCCGACAAGGTGAGGTATATCATGGATAGTCTTTATACTACGCAGAAAGATGGGTTGAGCGGCAATGAGGATGTAGGGCAAATGTCTGCCTGGTATATCTTTTCTGCTCTTGGTTTTTATCCTGAAAATCCATCCAATGGGATGTATGTTTTTGGCAGCCCTGTTGTCAATGAAGCGACATTGAAGGTTGGCTATGGCAATACTTTCCAGCTGTCTGTAAAGAACAATAGCAAGGCGAATAAATATATCCAGTCCATCGTACTTAATGGTAAACCTTATACAAAATCTTTTATTATGCATAGTGAGCTGATTAAAGGAGGGAAGATGGTGATCCAGATGGGCGCAAAACCTTCTGCAACATGGGGTATCAAAGCGGCAGACAGGCCTTATTCGGTTACGCAATAAACTATTTCAACGATATGCATTGAGGTCAGAAAGATAATCCATTGTAATAGATGGGTTCAATCTGACGAGATCGGTGCTTTCAACAAGATATATACATTTCAATAAGATAGATAGATTACGATGTTTAAAACGGCAAAATTTCAATGGCTTAAGGTACTTTCTGTTTTTATACTTCTGCTGAACTACAGCGGGCAGCTTTCTGCACAGGATCAGTATGAACTGAACAGTGGCTGGGTGGCAATGCCAATTCATAAAATAAAAGCAAAAGGTACTGAAATATCAAGCTCTTCTTTTTCTGTTGCGGATTGGAAAAAGGCGGTGGTACCGGGGACAGTACTGACGACGATGCTGATGAATAAAGAGGTGCCTGATCCATTTTTCGGAATGAACAATAAGCTCATCCCTGATATTTATGAAACTGGAAGGGACTATTATACTTATTGGTTTGTAAAGGACTTTAAAGAAATGATACCTGGTGCAGATGGGCAGGTATGGTTAAAATTCAGAGGCATCAATTACAGTTGCGACGTGTATATGAATGGGAAGAAGGTCAATGATACGCCTTTTAAGGGGATGTACCTGCGCCGCTCTTTTAATATTACGAAGCTCCTGGCTAAAAATGGCAATAACAGGCTTGCTGTAATTGTTTATCCTCCCGATGTGGTAGGCAATCCTAATGGCGGACAAGGTGGTGATGGTACGATCGCCCGCGGTGTGGCCCTGCAATATACTGCGGGCTGGGACTGGATCCGCCCGATCCGGGATAGGAATACCGGAATCTGGGACAAAGTACAAATCGTACGTACAGGGAAAGTAAGTATGGAGAATCCGCATGTTGTTACGTTGGTGCCTGGAAAGAGAAAGCTGACAGGTATGCAGGACCCTGCAATCATCAAAGTATCGGCGGAGCTTAAAAATACAAATGCTAAAGAAGTATCGGGCAACTTAGTGTATACCCTTGCTGGGCAGCAGATTGTTCAAAAGGTCTTGCTGAAGGGTAACAGTACAGCGGAAATCAGGTTTCCTGATTTTGTACTCAAAAACCCGAAGCTATGGTGGCCTGCAGGATATGGTAAACAGGACCTGTACAGCCTGCATATCAGCTTTATGGAGAAAGGTACGCTACTTTGTGATAGCCAGACGGTCAGCGTTGGCGTGCGTGAGATACAAACAGAATGGAATTCTATTACGAGTAGTAAGGAGGTTGCCGTAAATGGTCAGAAGATCTTTATTAAAGGCGGCAACTGGATTATCTCTGATGCGATGCTCCGCTTTTCTAAAGAAAGATATGATGCCGAGATCAGGTATCACCGCGATATGAATCTGAATCTGATCAGGATATGGGGCGGCGCACTGATTGAAAGGCCTGAGTTTTATGAGGCATGTGATAAGTATGGGATGCTGGTATTCCAGGATTTCTGGATGTCGGGCGACTGTAATGGCCGCTGGGTAGACCCTATGAAGCTGGAGGATCAATGGGCACGCAGGAAATATCCTGATGACCATCATCTCTTTCTGGAATCAGCCTCGGATATGATTAAAATGGTAAGGAACCATGCCTCATTGGCGATATGGTGCGGTGGGAACGAGATTACTCCGCCCGATGATATTCTTATGCCTTTAAGGGATTCTATTTTACCTGCATTGGATGGCACACGCTGGTTTATCGACTATTCTAATTCCAATGGGATGTCTAAAAATACACTGGGCGGCAATGGAGATGGCCCTTATACGATTCAGGATGTATCTACCTTCTGGGAAACCAGGACTTTTCCTTTCAATTCTGAAGTTGGATCGGTAGGAGTAGGCGATATGGAATCGCTGGAGCGATTTATTCCAAAACAGAGCCTGGTTGCCCCACAATATATTGCTCCTGATAAAAGGGCAGAAAATGGGCCTTCAGAAAAAGTAGACTCGGTATGGGATTACCATAATTATTTGGGTGTTGGTTATGAACAGCATATTCTGCCTTATGGCAAGCCAGCGGATGTAGCAGATTTTGCGAAAAAAGCACAGCTGGTGAATTATGATCAGTACCGGGGACTGATGGAAGGGTTTAGTGCACATATGTGGGATTGGTATACTGGTGTGATTATCTGGAAAACGCAAAACCCATGGACTTCAATGCGCGGACATATGTATGATTATTATCTGGATCCTAATGCCTGCCTGTTCGGCCTCCGCTCCGGGTCGGAGCCTCTGCATGTCATGTACAACCCGGTAGATGGAATGGTGATGCTGGTAAATAATGGTTTTGAAGCTAAGCAGAACATTATGCTGGTCGCAAAATCATATGATATGGATGGTAAGGAAAAGGTGCTTACACAGGTTTTCTGTTTCATGGACCCTTCCAGTACCAAAAAAATCCTGTCGCTAAAAAAGGCAGTAGACGAGCTGTCGGCCGCCAAAGGATCTTTCCTTTCTCTGCAGCTGCTGGATGAAAATAAGAAAATGCTGAGCAATAACCTGTACTGGATGGCAGACAGCAAAGGGATGTACTCTGGATTAAATGCTTTAAAATCTACTCCGCTACAGGCAGAAGCACATTTGCTGAAACACGGAAAGATAGAAGTAACCCTTAAAAATTCTGCAAATAGTCCGGTGAGTTTCTTTAACCGTATATCTCTTGTAGATGCGGCTACTAAAAAAAGAATTTTACCAGTATTTTATGATGATAACTATTTCTCAGTGCTTCCGTGAACTGAGAAAAAGATCATTATTGACTATACCGGACAAGAAACGGCGACGCCATCGCTTATTTTAACAGATTATGCAGGTGGCAGCCAAGCTATTTCTATAAATCCATAAAAATCACCATATTTAAAATTTAAATTATCCCTTGCAACCCATAAACTAAATAAATATATGATACCAACAGAAAAGAAAAGCGCGGGGATAAACCCTATAGTAATTATTGGCGCGCTATTTTTTATTTTTGGATTTGTAACCTGGTTAAACTCGGTGCTTATTCCATATCTTAAACTGGCTTGCGAGCTTAATAATTTTGAGTCGTACCTCGTAGCCTTTGCATTTTACATCAGCTACCTGGTAATGGCCATACCTTCTTCATGGGTATTGAAAGCTACTGGCTTCAAAAAAGGAATGGCAATGGGTTTGATAGTTATGGGTGTTGGTGCACTGGTATTTATTCCTGCTGCTTTAACACGTACATATGGACTTTTCCTGCTTGGCCTGTTTATTCAGGGAACAGGCCTGGCTTTATTACAAACTGCATCTAACCCTTATATCACCATCCTTGGTCCGCCCGAAAGTGCAGCGAAAAGGATCAGTATTATGGGGATCTGTAATAAAATTGCTGGTGCGATAGCGCCAATTGTTTTAGGGGCCATAGCATTGAAAGATGTTGATGGTTTTCATGCAAGGATATTGAAGATGACACCGGTAGAAAAAGCAGCAGAGCTGGGTGCTTTGGCAGAAAGGGTAATTTTACCTTATGTGGTGATCATTATTGTACTGCTTATTTTGGCAGTTTTGATTTATTTTTCATCTTTACCTGAGATTGATACAGATCAGGAAGATGAAACAGTGAGTGCTGCAACTGCTGGTAAAACCAGTGTGTTCCAGTTCCCGCATTTGCTACTGGGCGTACTGACTGTCTTTCTATATGTAGGTGTCGAGGTTATGGCTGGCGATACAGTAATTAGCTATGGTGCTTACCAGGGCATTCCGCTATCTACCGCCAAGTATTTCACTACTTTTACTTTGATAGGAATGATTGCGGGCTATGCGATCGGGATTATCTGTATCCCTAAGTATATTACACAGGAAAAAGCCATGAAATGGTTCGCTGTTTTAGGTGTTGTCCTAACCGTTGCTGCAATTATGACTACAGGTTATGTATCTGTGTTTTTTATCGCTGCACTGGGACTTGCAAATTCATTGGTATGGCCTGCAATCTGGCCGCTTGCTCTTGCAGGACTGGGCAGGTTTACGAAAATAGCTTCTTCTTTAATGATTATGGGTATAGCAGGTGGGGCAATTATCCCCTTGTGCTACGGTGCACTTTCTGACGTGGTCAACTCGCAGCAGGCTTACTGGATCATGGTACCTTGTTACTTGTTTATCCTGTATTACGGTGCGGCAGGTTACAAAGTGAAAGGTAAAGTCAGATCTGTTAAATAAAAACTATTAAATAAAAATAAGAACAGGCGGATGGTTCGTCCCTCTGTTCTTATTAAATAATGTGCATATAATATAAAACTACGCTATACTACTATCAAACAATAATTCATATGAGCAGAAAGGACAGTATATGGTCTTGTCTTTTAATAAGCGGACTGGCATGTTGTCCCTTTTTTTTGGCGGCACAGCAACCCGCACCTCTCTATAAAAATGCCAAGGCCCCTGTTGAAGAAAGAGTGAATGACCTGCTGGGCAGGATGACCCAGGAAGAAAAAATCGGACAATTGTCTACCTTGCTCGGCTGGGAGATGTACGGGAAAAAAGGAGACAAAATTACAGTCTCTGACAGCTTTAAGAAAGCTGTCGCTGAAAAACAAATTGGTAACTTATGGGCTACACTGCGTGCAGATCCATGGACAAAGAAGACGCTGTTAACAGGTCTTGATCCTTACCATGCTGCGGAAGCTGCAAATGCACTGCAGCGCTATATTATTGAAAATACACGATTACAAATACCCATTTTCCTCGCCGAAGAATGCCCTCATGGCCATATGGCCATTGGGACTACTGTATTTCCGACTTCTATAGGGCAAAGCAGTACCTGGGACCCTGAGCTGATTAACCAGATGGCTGCACTGATTGCCAAAGAAGCCCGCTTACAGGGGGCTCATATTGGCTATGGCCCTGTATTGGATCTTGCCCGTGAACCACGCTGGTCGCGCGTGGAAGAAACTTATGGCGAAGACCCTGTATTGAACAGCATCATGGGTGTGGCAATGGTTAAAGGCTTTCAGGGCGCAAATATCGGAAGCGGCATAAATGTCATCTCTACCTTAAAGCACTTTGCTGCTTATGGTGTTCCCGAAGGGGGCCATAATGGCGGGGTGGTGAATACAGGTGCCAGGGAGTTATATCAAAGTTACCTGCCTCCGTTTAAGGCTGCTATTGAAGCCGGTGCTTTATCGGTAATGGCTGCATATAACTCTATTGACGGTGTGCCATGCAGCGCCAGCTCATGGCTGATGAACGATGTTTTACGCAAGCAATGGGGCTTTGGCGGCTTTGTCGTATCTGACCTTGGAAGTATTAACGGACTGGTAACAGCTAACCATGTTGCTGCTGACATGAAAGGGGCTGCTGCAATGGCTATGAATGCTGGTTTGGATAATGATCTCGGTGGGGTAGCTTATTCAGCACCTTTACAGGAAGCAATCCGTACAGGTACTGTTACACAGCAAAGAATTGATGAAGCCGTGGGACGCATTTTAAAGCTGAAGTTTGAAATGGGCTTGTTTGAAAATCCTTATGTCAGTCCTAAACTGGCCAGGGCAACGGTAAGGAATAAAGCTGCAATAGACCTTGCGCGACAGGTTGCACGGGAGTCTATCGTACTGCTGAAAAATGAGAATAATACGCTGCCCTTACAGAAAAACCTGAAATCTATTGCTGTTATCGGCCCTAATGCGGATAATATGTACAATCAGCTGGGCGACTATACAGCGCCTCAGGATGACCGTAATGTATTTACCGTTCTTGAAGGGATAAAGGCCAGAATAGGGCCTTCAACAAAGGTCAGTTATGTTAAGGGATGCGATATCAGGGATACTGCCGACCTGCATATCAATGAGGCTGTGGCTGCAGCAAGTGTTGCGGATGTGACTGTTATTGTACTTGGCGGATCGAGTGCAAGGGACTTTAAAACAGAATATATCAGTACAGGTGCGGCAACGGTAGCTCAGCATACAGCAGGCCCTCTCAGCGATATGGAAAGCGGTGAGGGGTATGACCGGGAAACACTGGATTTGCTGGGTAAACAGCTGAGTCTGCTACAGGCCGTAATGGCAACTGGCAAGCCTGTGGTTTTAGTGGTTATTGGCGGCAGGCCTTTAAATTTAAACTGGCCTGAAGCCCATGTGCCTGCAATTATCAATGCATGGTATCCCGGACAGGAGGGAGGAAATGCAATAGCTGATGTCTTATTTGGCGACTATAATCCTGCGGGGCGGCTGCCGCTGTCTATCCCGAGATCAGTAGGGCAGCTGCCTGTGTACTATAACTACCCAAATCCACTGAAACATAATTATGTAGAAGGGCCATCTGACCCTCTTTTTGATTTCGGTTTTGGCCTGAGTTATAGTACATTTAAATATGATCACTTCAATGTTGTTGTCAATGAAACAGGCGAACTGACCGTTGAGGTAAGCCTTGAGGTGACCAATACCAGTGCCGTAGATGGTGATGAAGTGGTACAGCTGTATGTTCATGATGAGGTAGCGTCTGTTGTCGTACCCATAAAGCAGCTGAAAGCCTTCCGCCGTGTACATCTTAAAGCAAATGAAACGAAAACGGTTACTTTCAGCTTATTGAAAACTGACCTGATGATTTATAATCAGCAGATGGAG
>JAATFQ010000250.1 GCA_015655115.1 Sphingobacteriales bacterium | reverse complement strand
TTCTGCAGTCTGACGATATGATCCAGCATGTTAGGCATTCCATTATTGCTCTGCAATGTATCCAGCACTGTCAATCCGCCCAATGCTTTTTTGTACACCTCCTGAATTTCCGGAGTCAGCGACCTCCAGCTATCAATATCCTTCGAAGGGATATACTCCGTATCGATCCAGAACTGGCGTAAGTTCTGCTCCCAGAACATCCCTGCATAATCATTTTCTGGTGTATTCCAGTTTACCGCTTTATATTGTTGTGACATTTTTCTAATTTCTTTAATTAATACAAAAGGATTATACAGAACATGAAACGCATTCATCAATTGACGCCTTGCGTGTACGGGTATAATAGAGCGACTTCAGTCCCATTTTATGGGCATAAATATAGTACTTCGCTATATCACGCGTATTGTCCTTCGTATTCGTATGCAGAATCGTTGAAATCCCCTGATCCACATGTTTCTGGATTACCGATATCAGACGTAAAACATTCTTCTGGTCCATATCATAAGCAGATTTATAGAAGAAATAGTTGTCATTATCCAGGTAAGGCATAGGATAATAAGTAGTACTGTCGCCATATTCACGCACTTCAATTACATCTACCACAGGCATTACCGAGGCCGTTGCGTTCATGATATACGAGGTAGACTGATTAGGCGCAATAGCAAGCCTGTAAGCATGGAACAGACCATGTACTTTCACTTCCTCCATCAGGGCATTCCAGTCCGCCACTGTCGGGATAACCATGCCTTCAAACAGGCCGGCAATTTTCGGGCTATGCGGTGCAATATCCTTCAGCAGGTAAGGTGCAAAATAATTGCCATTAGCATATTCAGATTTTTCGAAACCTACAAAAGTCTCTTTCCTTTCGCGTGCAATTTCCATAGAGCTCTGGATGGAGAAGAAGTTAACCATCATAAAGAACACATTACAGAAATCCAGGGCATCCTGACTTTCATACATAATGAAATTCTTTGCCAGGAAGCCATGCAAATTCATTGCACCCAGTCCCACGCTATGTAATTCTTTATTCGCTTTCTGTACCGAAGGCACCATTGCAATATTGGTAATATCAGAAACCACAGTAAGCGATCGCATCGCAGTTTTTACTGCTTCCTGAATTCTTTTATTCTCCATTACAGTAGCGATGTTCAACGAACCAAGGTTACACGAAATACCGTAACGGATCGTATCTTCTTTACCATAGATCTCAATATCAGAAACCTCGGAGATCTGCATGATCTCCGTACACAGATTAGAGAACTTCACATTGCCAACTTCCTTCAGTGCATGGCCTCTATTGGCATTCCCTTTAAAGAACAGGTAAGGATAACCACTTTCTTTTTGTGTCTGTGCAATTTTCACCATCAGGTGACGGGCATTGACCTTTTTCTTTCTTACTTTCGGGTTGGTGAGCAGCTCTTCATACATCTCATCCATATCCATTTCATCCAGGTACTTGCCATATTCTTTCAGCACTGTATGTGGATAAAACAAGTAGCAGGCTTCATCCTTTTCTGCCAGCTCCATAAATTTATCAGGCACTACTACCCCGATAGAAAGGGATTTTATCCTTACTTTCTCATCTACATTGATCTTTTTACAATCCAGGAACTCTTCAATATCCGTGTGGAATACATTCAGATATACTGCTCCGGCACCCGGGCGCTGCCCAAGCTGATTAGCGTAAGAAAAAGTATCTTCCAGGATTTTCATGATCGGCAATACTCCACCCGCACGGCCTTCCACATCTTTAATCGACTCGCCCCTTGCTCGTATTTTAGACAAGTTAAAAGATACCCCACCACCAATAGAAGAAAGCTTCATGGCAGAATCAATAGCATATCCTATTCCATTCAGGTTATCACCTATTTCATCCAGGAAACAAGATACCAGTTCACCAGAGCGCTTTTTACCAGAGTTTAAAAACGTAGGTGTTGCAGGTTGGTACTCCTGGTTGATCAGCATTAAAGCATAATCTTTAGCCTGGGCTACATCGCCCCTGGCCAGGAAAAGCGCTACCGCTACTACCCTGTCTTCGTAACGTTCAAGGAATTTCTCACCGCTGTCATCTCTCAGCGCATAGCTCTGGAAAAATTTAAAAGCACTCATGAACGACTGGAATCTGAACTTTTTGGCGTACACCAGGTCGTACACTTCTTCCATCTGCTCAAAATTATACCACTGATAAAAATCGATATAATAATCCTGTTCAATCAGGTAGTCGATCTTTTCTTTCAGCGTATAAAAGAATACCGTATTTTTATTTACATAGTCAAGAAAGTATGAGCGTACTGCATCTTTATCTTTATGAAGGCTAAACTCATCATCTTTCTTTACCATGATCTCGTTGTTTAACAAGATCCATTTTTTAGTTACCATATATATTGCCTTCTATTTGATCAATAAACCGCTGTAAATCCGTCATCGTCCCCGATAGTTCAAACTGCATCAACACAGGCAGTTTAAACCTCTCCGAGATCTTCGTGGCGGCCAGGGCAAAATTTGCACCCCAATTTTTATTTCCACTGGAGGTTACCGTATGGATCAGTGCGCTGTTGGCCTCGAGAAAACGTGTTGTCGAAGCAGGCACATCCCCGATTCCAGTGGTGTAAGTAATCAGATGACCTGGATTTGTAAGTTGCAGCGTGTCGTCGATCTTCTGGATATTCCAGTTGCGGTGCTCTTTAAGCCGCGTCACAAAACGTTCCACATTCCCTGTTTTACTATCGTAATAAATCCATGTCATCGATTCTCAGTTTAAGTACTAAACGGCTGCTGCCAGTGCCAGTAATTCTTCAGGCTTAAAGCCGATGACACGTGAAAGTTCCTGCTCTTGCTCCAGTAAAATTACGGTAGGGACCGATCTCACTCTGAACTGCATAGCGAGTTCTGGCTCGTTGAAGGGGTTAATAGTCTCATAAACAATACCTTTTCTATCAAGATATTCTGAAACCATATTACATGGACTGCAATCGTCTTTTTCGAACTTTATAATTCTTTTCATTTCTTAGGAATTTGATGAATACTCATCCGGGGTGTTTTCCGGGGAGTACGAAGGTGACAATTTATTCCATAGAATGATTCCAGATGTTATCAACATCCGGTGGAAAAGAAGAAGGGAATTATGACAGATACTTTACTGAAAAATCAATTATATTAAGTATACCTATTAGAGGGCGATTTTGCAACCAACTCAGCCGAAGAGAATTGTGCAAAAAAAAGTATGATCACAAATTGCCGACATGATTTTCTTTTTTCAGAGCACAATATCCCAGCGTCGATGACGCTGCAAAGTTTGAGTTTAGCACTTGCTAATATGGAAAGTATCAAGACCTATATTGATGATTTCGTCGCTAAATACTGCTTTCATGCGCCTCTTGTTTATATTATTATTTTCCCTCAACACAAAGACGTTCATCATCAATACTTTAAGATTGATGATGAAACCTGATTTTCTGAACACAACTAATTTGAATTTTATTTAACTGATTTATTACAATATTTCTCAATCCGATTTCTGTTGATTATCGTTAGCGTTGGGCGTAATACTGCGAAAATTCCAGGCTGAAAATAAAGCTGGTAACAGGGATAAAACTGACATAAAAACATATTGTGAGCATACGCTTAAAAGCAAAAGTACTTTTTTGATTTTCCTAACCTCAAAAAAGGCATGAAATGCCGTATAGACGCCGATAACGGTCCGGTAACGCTTCTATATGCTGCCCGGGTGTTGCCCAGTTGTGGCCCGGGTGTTGCCCGGGCATCCGTACCCCATCCGTACCCCAACTGTACTGCAACCGTACCCCATCTGTACCCTTAGGTATAGATGGGGTACGGATGGGGTACGGATGGGGTACGGTTGCAGTACAGTTGGCCGGGCAACAGTCAGGCAACAGTCAGGCAACAACCGGGCAACATCTGCATGCGTTCCCGGACCATTCCCGGACCGTTACTCATGTAACATGCCAGCTAAAATACGCCCTTATCACAAGAATTGCGAATTAAAACTCAACGACTAATTTATAATGAAACTTTATTAAATATTTATTTGTAAATAAATTATACAGCATTATTATTTACCTATATTTATCACAATGAATTTCACACCTATTAATAAAGAGTTACAATCTGCTTTAATTTGATTTAGACATCGCCCTGTTTAAGCCCCTGCCTGATTTTCGATTTGAGCTCAAGTAATTTTTTGGACTATTTGAATTTTAAATCTTAAATCATATAAAAATGGGAAAAATTACAAGCGGACCTATGTTAGGCGTATCAGGCAGCTTCGGCGGCCTCACTTTCAGTCCACAGAAAGACGGCACTACAAATGTTAGTGAAAAGAACAAAAAGAGCGATATACCGCTTACACCAAATCAGTTATCGGTTCTGAGGGACACGGAAATCTTCGCAGATTTCATGAAACCTTTAAGCGCTTTTGTCCTGGTGGGCTATGACCTCGAGGCGCAGATCAGGCGCGTTAATCCTTACAATGCAATGGTCATTTGTGTCCGCAAAAATGCAGTGCAGGGTGTTTACCCCGAGCGCAGCATCGACTTTTCTAAAGTATTGATGACAAAAGGGACATTGCCCGTCACGAAAGCCTCGGCCGAAATAACAAAAACCGGGATAACCTTTACATGGGACACATTACTCATTGCCCATAATACTCACCACAGTGATCAGGTTATTATGCTGGCCTATTTCCCTGAATTGAAGGAAACACGTTATGTTACTGCGGGTGCACACCGGTTTAAAGGAAATGACACACTGCCGTTGGCTGGTATAAAAAAAGGTTATCAGGCTGAAGTTTATATTTCATTCATTACTGACGACCGCAGGAATATCAGCAATAGTGTTTACCTCGGACAATTGAACTGGTAATCATGGGCAGATTAAGATCCGCATCCCCGATTGGTGATGTGAAAGGAAAAGTAGGCCCTATAGTAATGAGTACCTGGAAAGCTATAGCTATCGTTAAGACCCTTCCAATCAAAAAACGCAGTACTAAACAATCGGAAAAACAGGTTCAGGAAAATACTGCCTTCAGCACAGTGATGCAATTTCTATGGCCGGTACTGAAAGTGATCAATATCGGTTTCCAGATGCCACGAAATGCAAATATGAGCCCTCTGAACAGGGCGACCTCCTACCACATGTTACACGCTGTAGTGGGCGAGCCAAACACGCCGAATATTGATATAGCCAAAATTAAATTCAGCCGGCCTATCAAATCCACACAATCTGCATGGAACGCAGCCTTATCTGCAGAAGAAGGCCGCATAATAAAGGTCACATGGGAACTCAACCCTTATCCGGTGAAATGTACTCAACTGAATGACCGGGCTGTTTTTATACTCTACGACAGTGAGCTAAACTGGTTTCAGGAAGTTTTATCAGCAGATCTCGAAAGAGCAGCATTGATCTTTACCACTGTTGCTCCAAAACGATGTGCGGGCCATGAATGGTTTGTCTATATGTTAATGGTTTCTGAGGATGGGAAACTGGTTTCAGAAACAGAATATCTTGGGATGGTGAAAGTACTGGCTTAAAACAAAAAAAAGAGCTTGATCATGGTTGATGATACAGGCTCTTTTTTGTATTACAATGTTGAGATATCTGAAGGTGAACTGCTATATTCAGCATTTCAGCCTGCGAAAATTAGAGGATAAACAGACGAGGATTACTTTTTTTCGGTACACTCGAGGATAATACTTTTTTACTGTGATCTGCTCTTTTGAAAGATGCTGATGCAAGGTTGTCATTGTTCTGAAGCTGGTCGCCGCTCAATAAAGTTTCTTGTTGAAATTCGCCGCTTGTGATCTGGATTTTATTTTGAGCTTTCATAAGGTAGGGTATTTAATTAAGTAACAGCAGAAAATCGAAAAATGTTTTAAATATTCTACCTTTTTAGTAATTATTTTAAATTTAAAAGGGATGTTTCAAAAAACAGCTTAATCTTCCATGATTCATGCTGTTTTAATTGATGGCTTCCCCTCTGCTATTCTAATACGGCTAATTTACAGCTACAGATCACATAGAAATGTATTTTTATATTTATTATTCTGCATACAGAAGAAACAAGGCCGTTTTCCGTTATATAAATAATAATTAAAATGAGGGGCTTACTGAAATAGATATTCCCTATCCCGATTATATATTGGTTAAAAGCAGAGTTGCACGCTCATTTTCTTTCAATTTTAATATAGAATGTTTAGTTTTATTGCGGTAACAAAAAAGGCAGTCCCGTTATGAAGAGTCAGGAGAAAAAGTCGAAAAAAGAGATCTTCTTAAAATGGTTTGCAAAAATAGGTATCTGGGGCTTTGTTTTCTTTTTAGTGAAGGGACTGGTGTGGCTTGCTCTCGGATACTGGGTATTTAAATAGCCCCCTCATAATTTCGCAAACAATTTTTCATTCAGATGGTTAACGTTTAAAACGAATAACCATGAAAAATGAGATCCCTATACAGCAGGAAGGCGGACAACTGGACACCACTGCAAAAGCAGTATTCCCTTCTGAAGCAATGGCAAAAGAATTTTATAAGGTAGCAAAGCACAGGCTGTTATCTGTATCCAGATGGGCTGAAATCTGTAAAGTACCTATATCTGTATTTACACTGATCAGTGCTGCAGGAAATGTGGTGAACAGGGAAGCTATTGAGGGCGACTATATCAAAATCGACATCCCTGGTCCCGCTACAAGTACAGGCGATGGATTTGATTGGGTACGCATTGAAAAGATCAGTGAAGAAACAGGGGCAGATATTTCTGTTTTCTCCATGCAGGCCAGGCCCAGTATTAACCCATGGGGAAATGAAACTGAAATTGCCCATTTTTTCAAAGACCTTGCAACATCGACATTTCAGATTAAACAGATAGGTGCAGAAGTGTATGCACAGGAACATGGACGCAATGAGGTCCCCAATACTGACACTGATTCTTTCAGCGACAACCTGAGAAACAGGCTTGTAGGCTGGACAGCCAAAATCGGACTGTCCTACCCACAATGGAAAAGCCTGGTGAAAGGTATTGCCGATACAGAAGCCGGAGATTAAAAGGGCTCCTATTCTGCCTTTATTTTTTCCAGTATAGCCCTTGTTTCTTCATAACTGGTATGATGAAAGGCATTCATACCCATCTTTTTAGCAGTCTCAACCTGGAAAATACGGTCGTCGAAATAATAACATTGCGAGGGATGCGCCTGTGCGATACCCAATGCCAGCTGGAAAATACCAGGATCAGGCTTTCTCATCTTTACGTCACATGAAGAAACAAAAGCATCAAAACAATCATGCAATTTGAATTTCTTCACCCGGTAGTCATTCAGCTCTTTACCCTCATTATTGATAGAGATAATCCTGAACCCAGCTTCCTTTTTCCATTCTTTCAGAAATGCAAGAAGTCCTGTTAATTCCTTTGAGCAGGAAAACATGAACTCCTTAAAATCTTCCCTCGTAAACTCCCTGGTATGATTAAAGATAACTACATCCAGGTATTGATCTAAAGTAAGATTCCCGATTTCAAAAACATTGAATACGTAACTATGCAGCGTATTTAACTCCTCATAATCCAGATCGAACTTCTTAGCCGCTTTTATACGTGAATCGTGCCCCCAACCATTGGTCAGTAATACGCCACCAATGTCAAAAAAAAGAATTTTATGTCCTGTACTCTCCATATTTATTTATTATTTGCTGATTCGTAATAATACAAGAAATAATTAATAAACACCGCGTCTGACTATAAACTTAATGTAAAATATAAAATACGCTTAAGTCATGCTCTCAAAGAGCTTAAATAGTGATGCGCCCTCCGGTAACAGGAATGGTGGCACCAGCAATGTAACTCGCTTCATCAGAGGCTAGAAACACAAAAGCAGGCGCTACTTCTGCCGGCTGACCAGGACGCCCCATTGGGGTATCAGCACCAAAGTGTTCAGGATCAGGCATAGTAGAAGGAATAAGCGGTGTCCATATCGGGCCTGGGGCGACAGCATTAACCCTGATCCCTTTATTATCATTTAATAAAATCTGTGCTAAGTTGGCTGTAAAGTTCTGTATAGCGCCTTTTGTAGCTGCATAAGGCAGCAGCTGAAGATTGGGCGAATAGGCATTTACAGAGGTAGTATTGATAATGCTGCTCCCAGGTTTCATATGGGGCTCTGCCGCCTTACAAAGATAAAACATAGCCGTAATGTTAGTTGCGAAGGTTTTTTCCCATTCATCTGAAGGAATGTCCTGCAGCTTTTCCCTGCCCATCTGAAACGCAGCATTATTGACCAGGATGTCAATATATCCGAATTCTTCGACGGCTTTATCTATTACAGCAACACAATGTGTCTCACTGCGCAGATCCCCCTTTACCAATACAGCCTTCCTCCCGGCGCTGCGAATATATTCTGCTGTATCCTGTGCATCATCATCTTCCTCGTCGGCAAGATAACTGATCAGCACATCGGCACCCTCCCGTGCAAACGCTATCGCAACAGCACGGCCAATACCTGAGTCGCCCCCGGTAATAACAGCCTTTTTATCTTTTAACTTTCCTGATCCTTTATAAGATAACTCTCCATGGTCGGCCTTGGGCTGCAGCTGATGTTCTGTACCTGGCACCCCTTGTTCCTGTTGTGGGAAAGGTGGTCTTGGATATCTGTGATGCGGGTTGTTAGATAATTCTTGAGTTTCCATTTCAAAATTTTCAGGTGAATAAATACGTGATAAAATCAATTTTCCTGCAATCAGCCAGGATTATGAAAAGTATCAGCTGATTGATTAGTACATTAATTTAACACCCTCTCAGATAAATGGTTTGCTCTTTTTTAAAACAGCAGATTTATTTTTGGGTAAGTCCGGAAATGATGTTGATGCTCAGTGCAACAATAACGGTATTGAACAGGAAAGAGATCAAACTATGGATCAGCGCAAGCCGGCGGATACGTTTTGAGCTGATTTCAACATCAGAAACCTGGAAAGTCATCCCTATAACAAAAGAAAAATAGGCAAAGTCGAGATAATCAGGTTCTTTTTCTTCAGGGAATTCCAGTCCCTCGACGTATTTGGAGCCCTTTTTTCCTTTAACACCCGTATCATAATACAAATACGCATACCTGAAAATGAAGATCGTATGTACCAGGGCCCAGGAAAATAGTACGGCAAGAGCTGATAAGCCTACGTGCAAGGATAATTCTGCTCCCGAAAGGGATTTGGATGTACTCAGTAACATTACCACTACAAACAAGCTGGCAATAGCTGCAAAAAGTACAAAGATAAATACGAGGGGCATAATTACATCCTGCGATTTTGAAATCTTTTTCATGTCTATAGGATGCACAGAAAATATAGTAGTAAACGATAAGCCTAGCTGTGTAACGGCAAAGGCTATCCACACGATGATGAACTGCATGGGAGCAGTAAAGCGGCCATATACAAATACTAAGCAAATCAGCGCTGCCAATAAAGAAGCATAGAGTTTATGGTGCGCATTCAGACTGGTAATATCCATTTAATTGTCGATAAAATGAGTACAATGGTAATCATTTTATCGACATAAATTAGATTTATGCAACCTTATCTGAGAGCATATGTAGCTGATGCATTTTCAGGCTTTTCTTCAGCAGCTGTCTCGCTACATGAATCCTGGTTTTGACTGTTCCAATTGGGATGTTAAGCTCATCGGCAATTTCATGATACTTGAAACCTTCAAAATACTTCAGAAAAGGTACATAATACTCCGGCTGCAGATTGCCCAGCGCCTTGTAAATATCTTCCATTACGAACTTTCCACCACTATCATTTACACTGGCACTGTATTGCAGTTTGTCAGATGTAATTTCGTCAGTAACGGTCATAATTGAATTGGTCCTGCTATTGCGGCGATAGTTGTTGATAAAGGTATTTTTCATTATCGTATAAAGCCAAGCCTTAAAATTAGTACCCTCTTTAAAATGAGCTGCATAATTTATGGCTTTTAACATCGTATCCTGTACAAGATCGTTTGCATCATCTGTATCTCTGGTAAAAGAAAACGCAAAAGAGTGCAGAGAATCCTTGTAACTGTAAAGCTGGTAATTAAAATCGTTAGTACTCATGTTTAAGTGTTTTTCAAGTTAGATAAACAAGAATTCACAAATAGCATACCAAAAATGTGTATATTTTAACGGATTTAATCAAAATACCAGCTTTAAACCTATTGCAAAACCAGACTGCCTTTATTTGGTCTCATCTGACCCTAAAAAATAAGACTATTGCCTCACGATGTACTAAATCCTCTACAGTCAGACTAAATTTAAAACAATATTAACGTGAAAGATGTCGTCCTTGTCTACAAAGTGACTAAATGCAACTTTATCATTATAAGCATGTAACAGCCGTTTATGAATATTATCAAGACCTATTCCTTCGCCCGACTGGTCTTTGTGTTCATTAACCAGGTTTTCAGAGCTGATAAAAAGCTGCCCGTCATTGGTAGAGATCGTGAGCATTGCAGGCTTCGAAGCCTTACTAAGGTTACCATGTTTGAAGATATTCTCTGCCATGGTCATCAGTATCAGCGGGATAAACCTGACATCGTCTGTAATTCCTGAATAATCAAACACTACCTGAAGTGTATTGTTCTGCCGTAGCTGGTGCAGATGTATCAGGTTTTCCACCTGCTCTATCTCAGCAGCAAGGCTGATAAATGCATCTGCATTTTCGGAGCGTACTGCATAACGCATCATTTCTGATAAGGTCATTATTGCTTCGGCTGCAAGAGGTGCAGTCTTCCTGGTGTGATTGTAAATAAAGTTGAGGGTATTGAAGAGGAAATGTGGATTGATCTGAGCTTTTAAATAAGCATTTAAGGTTTTATTCAGCTCATTCTGTGTGTCATGCTGTTTAATGATCCCTATTAAATGCTGCTTCTCCAGCATTACATTAGCTTCTCTTTCTTTTAAGTAATTAAGGAGCACATAGTATCCACTGGAAAAGCCAATGAAAAGGGCAATCCTGTAGCAAAACCTGTAAAACATTTCAGCATTTAAATCGAAAGTGAGGATTGCAGTATACTTCTCTATTATATAGTCAAACATATAAATCAAACAGGCACAGAGGAGCACTTCAACGATCAGTAATGGTACCAGCAACAGACTGCGGTTCTTAATTTTCAATATCGGTGGCAGCAGGTAGCGGGCATGTATATAAAAGATTACTATATTATAGGTATAGTGTACCACATAATTTCCGAAGGTGCCGAAACCGTTGACAAAACCGAGTATTATAGTCTCATAAAATATAAAAATAAACCATGCAATAAAGTGGATCTTATATTTAAGGTAGAACCTGGTAAAGTTATTTAAGAGAGAGTTTTTCAATTTGGTGTACGCTGGGTTAGTTTTGGTGTACTATTTTTTGTTGTTGGTGTACTATTTTTTCTAAGGGCCTGTGGGGGAAGTAATTTTCATGAAAACCAATAATTATGAAAACACAACCCTTAAAACTGACAAAAAAGACTCTATTCATTTTTAAAGCAAATATCGCATTTAAAGATGCAGCAAGGAGCAGCGATCCAACAACATCTGTAGTAAAAACGACAGCGACCAGTACTGTTGCTATTGTATAATCAAATCAGAGTCCGGGCCTTTACCTGCGCCCGGACTTTAGGGTATTTTCATTTAAATATTCATAGAATTTTTCTTTATATATCATACCAAGAGTAATTTCAATATTGTTACTCATATATACGGTATTACCGGCTATCTTTTTAATTTCATCAATATTAATTATGTAAGATTTATTTATACGCATAAAGCGGCGGTCTTCGAGTAACACCTGTTCTACCTCCAGCATAGTTAAATACGTGGTCAGCTTCTCTTCGCCGGTATAAATGACAACATAATTTTTCAATCCCTCTACCACAACAATCTCATTCATGACGATACGAACAAGTTTACCTTTTTCATCACCTTTAACATAGAAAAACCTGGAGGCGGGCAACTGGCTTTCCATGAGGGCATCAGTCATTTCGGCAACCAGAGCAACAAATTTACTGAGCTTAATAGGCTTTAGCAAGTAATGATCGGCCCTTACTTCAAAGGCTTCTACTGCATATTGGGTATGGGCAGTAGTAAAAATTAATTTGCGTGTTTTGCTGCGGACTGACTTGGCAAGGTCCAGCCCCGAGATACCGGGCATATCAATGTCTAACCAGATCAGATCGATTTCATCTTCAGACGTGATACTGTCTAAAGCAAGTATCGGATTGGTGAAAGTTTTATAGAGCGATAAGGAAGGAAGTTCAGCGATATAATCAGTTAACAGATCAATGGCATGCTGCTCATCGTCAATAATTACACATTTCAGGCTGCTTTTCATTTTTTTCTAAGAATTACAAATTGCAATATACTTCAATTCGCAATAGTTAAGAAAAAAAAGAGCTAAGGTCTGTTATTAGGATTGTAGAAATCATATAGCTGTAGGGGCATTTTTTTGCCCCTACAGTATATCAAACACACCAATTTTGATAACTAATCAGATCGGTAATCTTAGGATAAATTTCCGTTATTAGCTTCGTGATAAAAGTATGTAAGTTAAGCCGGGTAAAAAACTTTTTTACACCAACACCCGTTTTCCGTACACCAAACTGTCGTTTTAGGTATATATTATCGAAATTCAGGTCTTTTCCGCCCCCCTTACTCCTGCTCTTTCATAAAAAAAACTCCAGGCCATCCAACCTGGAGTTCGAACAAAACAAAACTTAGATCTAACCAAAAAATCTAGTATCTTAAGCAATAGCTGCTGTTGATAGCGACTATTGCAAACTTGACGTCAAGGGCGGATTCGAACCGCCGTAAAGGGTTTTGCAGACCCACACCTAACCACTCGGCCACATGACTATTTGGAATTGGTTATAACTGATAACCGCTTCTGCCAACAAATATAATAATGTCTACTTAAATAGTAGTATTTATTTTAAATTATTTTTTGTTCTCCTCTTTTGAGAATAAAACAGGACATTTACTGATCTACAAAAAATGCAGGATAACAAGGATCAGACACAAAAGGCAATATATAGCCAGGAAATTTACCTTTTGAAAGATTTCAATTTTTCAGACCTGAACGCTGTTTTTATTTTAAAACATAGCGCGGGACCTGTAGACACCGCCGTAAAAGGCTATTATGACTTGAACCCACTGCGCCTTTCATTAAACCAGGCAACTTTTGCTGATACCGGCAGCCCTATCAGATTTCCAGAAGTGGAAGTAGAACTAGCTGGCACTACCTTAAAATTGAGCTGTAACTGCGCCCCGGTAAAAAACAGACTATGTGAGCACCAGTCGCGCGTTTTATTTAATATCCTGGACAGGGATGAGCTGCGCCTATTTTTCGACCAGCCCTACCGTCACCGCAAAATACGTGCTTTCGCCGCGGCCTATGGCCTGGCAGAAGAGGCACATCCTGATGATTTCTTCGGTTTAGTATATGAAAATAAAAGAACAGAAATTGTGTCCCTCATCAGAGAGCTGCTGCCTGTTACTAAAGAAAAGAATAAAGCGTTAAAGGAGCTCCTGCTTCCCAAACAAGAAATGGCATTTCCCCGGCATGCTGATGATGACCTTCATACAAGAAAGGTGATAGTACTTAAGCATCACCGCTATTACTCGCATTTCCAGGTAGAATTGCTGGAATGTGGTATTACTGCCAGCGGCAGGATAAAAAACCCAATGAAGCAGCTGAATGCTATGGATTTTGTCTGGGCCACAGAAAATGCTGAGGAGCTTAAGTTTTATACGGCAATTACCAGGTTCCAGAACAATTATGAAACGGAAAAGTCGCCCTCTGATATTGAAGGCTTAAAAGCACTGGTGAAAAACCCGCTTCAACTGCCAGTTTTTTACCACGATGCAAAAATATCCGCCAACCTCAGCAGTGCAGCAATGGTACCGGTAGCATTGAAAAACAGTAAAATTGAGATCAGCCTTGCAGTGGATTTAAAGGATGGCTTTTATACTATAGCAGGTAGACTGACTATGGCGAATAAAATACACGACCTGACTTTGCTCGACATCAGGTTCCAGCATTTCATCCATTATGACAAGACCCTATACCTGATTGACAACGCCGGCAGCTTGCGGCTGATTGATTTCCTGAGACAGAATAACAATCACCTGATTATTCATGAATCAAAGTTCAGCGAGTTCAAAGATGATATCCTGTCCGGCCTGGAGCATAAAATCAAGATTAACTACTCCTATGTAAAGGTGGCAACCAATAAGCAGCTCAAGGAAAGCAGCTTTGACCACTCACTGGAAAAGATCATCTACCTCTCCTATTCAGAAAATTATGTGCTCATCAATCCGGTAATGCGGTATGGCAATGTGGAAGTACCCGTACTGTCAAGAAAGCAGATCTATGCGGCCGACCGGTCGGGCAATATGTTCAGGGTAACGCGCAATGAGGAGGAGGAACTGCAGCTGGTTACAGCCATCACCCGCAGGCATCCTTATTTTGAAGAGCAGCTGGACAAAGAATCTTTTTATCTCCATAAGCAGCGTTTTCTGGATGAGGACTGGTTTTTAAATGCCTTTGAGGAATGGGGAAAAGAGGGTATCAGCATTATGGGTTTCAATGAGCTGAAAGGTAATCACCTGAATCCTAATAAAGTAAAGATTTCTATAGCGGTGATCAGCGGCTTAAACTGGTTTGACTCCGAATTTGAAGTCTCCTTTGGGAAGGAGAAGGTTTCCCTGAAACAACTGCACCGGGCTATACGCAATAAAAGCAAATATGTGAAGCTTGGTGACGGTACAATGGGTATCCTGCCACAGGAATGGATCGAAAAGCTGACCAAATATTTCAGCGCCGGAGAGGTCGCCGATACCCATATCCGCATTCCTAAGGTAAATTTCCCGACTATCACTGACCTTTATGAAGAGGAGATGCTCTCGTTACCCGTAAAGATGGAGTTGTCGGCCTATAAAGCAAAGATCAGTACTTTTAAGGAGATTGAGCATACCCCCATTCCGAAAGGACTGCACGCGACCCTGCGCGACTATCAGAAAGAAGGGCTGAACTGGCTGAACTTCCTCGATGAGTTCGGCTTTGGCGGCTGCCTGGCTGATGATATGGGACTCGGCAAGACGCTGATGATCATCGCCTTTATCCTCTCACAACGGGAAAAAGGGCGCACAAATACCAACCTGATCGTTGTACCTGCTACGCTGATCTTCAACTGGCAGGCGGAAATTGCCAGGTTTGCTCCTGATATAAAGGTATTTACGATATATGGCACTGAAAGAGCGAAGATCACAGATGCCTTTGGCGCCTATGAGGTGGTGCTGACATCATATGGTACTTTATTATATGATATAGGATGGCTGAAAAAGTATTTCTTCAATTATATCTTCCTTGATGAGTCACAGACCATTAAAAACCCCGAATCGCTACGTTACCATGCGGTGAGGCTACTTCAATCCAGGAATAAGATTGCCATAACGGGCACGCCTATAGAAAACAATACTTTCGACCTGTATGGCCAGCTTTCTTTTGCCTGCCCAGGCCTGCTGGGGACCAGGCAATTTTTTAAAGACCAGTATTCTTCGCCCATTGATAAGTTTAAAGACCATAGAAGTGCGGTAGCCCTAAGGAAAAAAGTAAGCCCTTTTATTTTAAGGCGTACTAAAAAAGAGGTGGCACAGGAACTGCCGGAAAAGACGGAGATGGTTATTTACTGCGAAATGGGTGCCGAGCAAAAGAAGGCATATGATGCCTGCAAAGAAGAATACAGGGATTTCCTGATGGGCAAAAAAGATGAAAATATGGCTCATCATACGCTACATGTATTAAAGGGACTGACGCTGCTGCGCCAGATATGTAACTCGCCGGCACTCCTTAAAGATGATCTGCTGCATGGTGCTTCATCGTCGAAGATCACGACGCTGATGGAAGAGATCGCAAACCACTCTCCTCAGCATAAGATTCTTGTTTTCTCGCAGTTTGTATCTATGCTCGACCTGATCAGAACTGAGCTGCAGAGCAGGGATATCCCCTTTGAATACCTTACCGGGCAAACAAGGAACAGGGCAAGGCATGTGCAGAATTTCCAGGATAATGGGGAAGTAAGGGTATTTCTGATCAGCTTAAAGGCTGGTGGGATAGGGCTCAACCTTACCGAAGCCGATTATGTGTACCTGGTTGACCCATGGTGGAATCCGGCAGTAGAAAACCAGGCTATAGACCGGTGCTACCGCATCGGACAGCAAAAAAAAGTTGTTGCCGTCCGATTGATTTGCCCGGATACTATAGAGGAGAAGATCATGAAACTACAGTCTACGAAAAAAGAACTGGTCAATGATATTATCCAGACTGATACATCTATATTGCAGTCGCTTACCAGGGATGACCTGATTTCTTTATTTAGTTAAGCACCACTGTTATCAGGTATGTTCAGCAAAGCCAGAACCCGATTTTACGATACTGCTTCAATAAATTTATAAGTAAGAGCCTCCTCAGAAATTTCAAAAGCAAGGCTTGAGCTTGTTCCATCCTGAGCTATATAAGTTTTGCCCGCTGCAAAGCCGGGCAGATCTTTCCTGTTTACCTGTTGGAAATAACTTTGGAAATCTTTTTCCTGTTCCTCATCAGAAGATGCCGCATTAGCGATAGTCTGTTCAGGCAGGGCCGTTGACTTCCTATTGTCCAGCGCCATCATCACAATATCAAAATACCAGGAATCGGTTGCTTTCATCGCTTCGATAGCCAGTCCGTCTACAAAGCCAAGCAGGTTATGCCTGAAGCTTGTACCCTCATCCATAAAAAAGCGAAGCACTACAGATTTGGTCCATTCCGCTCTTTCGCCATGGTCGCCATTAGCACTGACACCATAAAAAGCAGCCACATATTCCAGGGAACCTGTAACAATCTTCTCTTCATGATTGATAGGCTGATCGAGGATCTGCTGTGAAACACTATGCATAATCTGATCAAAACAGGATGAATCGCCGGTAAAGCTCATCCCTGATATTCTTACTCCAGGCAATCCGCCACACCCGCGACGGGCAATGATTCCATTTTTATATACTTTTAAGCTTAGTGCTTCTTCTGTCCCCGATTTTACGGTAATCAATAGGTGTTCAACTTCAGACTTATTCATGTTCATTTAGTGTATAGTTGTTTTTAATAATTTGTATATGCCTCCCGGGCTTTTAAAATTTAGCAATGAACGACATTTTATGCGAACGGCATGCATTAAATACGCCAAGGGCTCCACCCGAGATATTTGTTAATGGGTTAGAGGGGGTAGATACATCCTGCGCAATCGTCGCATTCAGCGTTCTGTAAAAGTCGTACACCTCCTTTTGAATACATTGCAGTTCGACTGTTAAAGAATCGCCATTTTGGATCAGTGGGTTACCATCTTTCGCATCGGTACTGTAATACAGCTCTGCATTGTAGCGCCGCCCATCAGTAGCCTCATCACTTCTCACAAAAGAGCCCTTTACTAAGGTATTGTTGATCCATTGTCTTAAGCGGTAATAATTGCCTTTCCCCTCGGGATCAGTGAATACTGGCACCATAAATATATCCTCACTATCAAATGAAGAAGACTCTACATACAGGCCTTCGATTTTTACTTCTTTAACAGGCATATTAACGGTAGACATATATACTTTGTTGTCGACCGTAACGATCATTTGATAAGTATGCCCTGGCTTTCCCACCAGAAAGGAAGTAATATATTTGCCGAAGCCTGTACTGCTCAAACGCTCTGAGATCCCGGCAGTAAGGTCATTGATAACCACTATAGCATCCGTCCGTCCGGTAAAGCTATTGTTTTCCTCCACATTTTTAGATTCTGATACCGTCACCGCATAAGGGCCCTTAGCGGTACTGACCTCCCCTTCTATCACAATCTGTACTGCGGAACTATCTAGCTTAATGTCTACTACCTTCTCGCAGGAACTGCAGAACAAGGTAACCAGCAATATACTCATACCTAAAAAAATACTTTTGCGGCTATTCATGAGATTAAAATTTAAAATTATAAGATATAGAAGGTACAAACCTGAATAATGAAGTCTGCACTGCCTGGCTTTCTGACCTGTTTTCGGGGTTTTCACGGAAGGTGATCGCATAGGCATTGGAACGGCCATATGCATTATACAAGCCCAGCACCAGCTCTGATGAGAAATTTTTACGTTCTTTCAGCTTCAGCGTAGCACTCAGGTCCAGCCTGTGGTAGTCTGGCATCCGGTAAGCATTCCTCTTGGTATATAAAAACACAACCTGGCTGTCTACATAATACTTTCCCTGAGGAAAGGAAACAGCATTGCCAGTGTAAAAAACAAAGGTTGCAGAAAGCACCCATTTTTTGTTCAGTTCGTACATGCCTACAATAGAAATATCATGTGTACGGTCTTGCCTCGCAGCATACCATTCGCCATTGTTGATCTCCTCAATTTTTTTCTCAGTGCGTGACAGGGTATACCCTATCCATCCGGTTAACCGTCCGGATTTTTTACGCAGCAGCAGCTCCGCACCATAAGCCCTCCCTTTTCCAAACAACAACTGTGGCTCTATGGCTTCATTACTTCTGATATTGGCCCCGTCACGGTAGTCGACCTGGTTTTGAAAATCCTTATAATAAGTTTCTGCACTGAATTCGAGGGTATTGTCTTTCAGGTTTCTGAAATAACCGATGGAAAACTGGCTGGCAATTTCGGGCTTAATGATATTATTTGTAGCCACCCATTTATCTGTAGGGGTGCTGGTCGCAGAGCTGGATAACTGGTGCAGCGGCTGTGTGTTCCTGGAATAGGCTGCCTTAAACGAGGAAGATGCATTGAGCTGATAAGATGCTGAAAGACGTGGTTCAAGGTTGTAATAGGTCTTAACAATCTTCCCTTTGGCATAGTTGAGTGTATCTATGATAGTACCCGAAGCACTGAGCGTGTAGAAATTATTGTCGCCCCCAAGCACAGAAAAAGCACTAAGCCGCAGTCCATAGTCCACTTTTAACTTTGCTGTAGCTTTCCATTCATTATTGACATATAAAGCATTTGACCAATTATGGGTATACGGCTGGCTCACCAGGGTAAGATCTCCGGTATATTCTCCCGGCCTGATGGTATGGTATATGGAGTTCATGCCTATCCTCCAGGTATTATTTGTATTGGGATAATAGGTAAACTCTTCTTTCAGGTTCCAGTCTTTGATCTGCGAGCTGATGCTTCCCTTAAAGGTATCAGAGCTGCTTAAGTTAATATTATAGTTATAGTCGCTGTAAATCAAAGAGGTATTGGAAAATAGCTGCGGATTAAACTGGTGATTCCATCTCAGGGCTCCCGATTTATTGCCCCAGTTAATGCCAAACAAATCACTCAGTCCCAGCTTATCCTTGCCCAGGTAGCCGGAAAGGTATACGCGGTCGTTTTCTCCCAGCTGGTAGTTGGCTTTAAGGTTAAGGTCGTAAAAATACAATGCACTTTTACTGATGACGGTATCACTGCTGAGCTTAAGAAATAAATCGGCATAGGTGCGCCTGGCACTGATCAGGAATGAGCCTTTGTTTTTTACGATCGGGCCAGATACGGTTAGGCGCGAGGCGATAATACCGATACCACCACTTACACTGAATTTCTGGTTGTTGCCGTCATTCATGCGGACATCCATGACCGAGGAAAGACGGCCTCCATATTGTGCAGGGGTATTACCTTTGTATAAGGTGACATCTTTTATTGCATCAGAATTGAAAGTAGAAAAAAAGCCTAACAAATGTGAGGGGTTATATACAATAGCTTCATCCAGCATAATTAAGTTCTGGTCTGCCGCGCCACCGCGAACGAAGAAACCGCTGTTGCCTTCTCCGGCCGACTTGACGCCGGGCAGCAGCTGAACAACCTTCATCAGGTCGCGCTCGCCAAAAATTACGGGAACCTTGTCAATTTCCTGCATGCTGAGTTTCTGTACGCCCATTTTTGCGGAGCGTACATTTTCGTCTTTGCCGACGCCAGAGATGACCACTTCGGCCAGGCTGTTATCAACAGCTGACAGCAGGATATTCAGCTTTATATTTTTATTTATGCTCACCGTCCTGTTCTGTATGGTATAACCTACAGAACCTACCCATAACCGATAGCTGCCTGCTGGCACAGTAATCGAAAAAAAACCGTATTCATTGGCAATAGTGCTTACCTTTTCAATCCCCTCCAAGCGGATAGTGGCTGCAATCAGCTGTTCTCCCGAACTGCTGTCTTTAATATAGCCACTCAGGGTGAATTTATTTTGTGCGCCGGCCGCGAAAACGCTGAGAAGTATACTGAGTAAAAAAAAATAAACGGCCTTCAGCATCATCTATGTTTATGAAAGACCCTAAACTAATAAAAAAAAATACAGAGCTGGTAATATTGCCCGAATTAATGGTTTTTAAATTGAAACTCGAGCAGGGCCGACTCACCAAGGATGATCTGGTCGCCCGCTTTTAACAAATATCCCGCCTGGGTGGAGTTAAGTTTGTTCAGCGTTTCATCATGGGCCGACCTTATCTTGGTTTTATTTGCTGGCGGCACACCTCCCTCATCGGCATACAGCATAAAAGCCGCTGCCTTGCTGTTCCATTCTATATGGGCATGGAGGCGACTGATATATTTATTGCTTTCATGCGCATCGCTAAAAAAAGCAATCGTATTGATACGCATGCTCCCATCAGGGAGCTGCACATTTTTCTCACGTCCGATGTTTATTCTTTTGCTGTTGGGTTCAAAAATATACTCCTCATTTTCTGCCTTTCCATGCAGTACTTTTAGCAGAATGGGGTTAGAAAACACCGTAGCAGCCGCCATTACTGCGTTAGTCATGCGCATGGCGACAGGTATGCCCTGAAGGGAAATTGCTCCAGGCGGAAGGGCAGCAACAAAGGTAACCTCCATCTTCCAGTCCGCCGGCAAGTCTATCGCGTAATTATCGGCAATACGCTGCAACTCTTCCCTGAGCTGCCCGGGACTAGCGGTATATAAGGCAGCTTCATACTTAAAAACCTCTCCCTCAGCAGGAAATGCGAAAAGCTGTATGCCAGCAATATGGCTGCCCTCGCCTCCATCAAGCTGCTGCAACTCTTCTTTGACGGCCTGCAGGATGAGCTCTCTTAATCTCTTAACATCTATGTCCCTGTTGTTGCTTTTGTCCTGATCCCTACTATCCTTATTACTTTTATCCTTTTTACTTCTAAAAAAATCAAACATCCTTATACAATTATATACTGATTAATATTAAGCTGCTATGTTATCCGTGGTTAATTTAACGGATGCTTTTCATATATCCTTTTTGTACCAGCACAGGGATCACATCGTCGGCGGCAACACGTATCGCTTCGGACGAACCCTTGGTTGCCTCCACACGAATACACACTACCGTATAACCTGCAGCATTGCCGTTTGGTGCAAAAAAGACATACCAGCCATCATTTACTTTTTTCTTTTTAACAATACGCTCAGGTGTACCTGTTTTACCTGCTACGGATATGCCGAACATGCCCGCTTTTCCGGCACTCTGTTCAATCATATATTGCTTCAGCAGTCCTGCATAAGCCGGTCGGCCGGACAATTCTACCGGCGACTGGCCAGGTACTTTGTCCTCATTCAGCTTGAGGACATAACGGTTTGGCACCATATTACCTCCGTTGGCAATGGCCGAAGCCAGCCTGGCCACGGCAGCAGGTGTAGCTACCAGTTCACCCTGACCCCAGGCCATTCCGGAAATGCCTGTAGCCCTGTTTCTGTAAATATTATTCGCATTATAAGGACTGCTGAACTCAGTTTTACGCCATAAGCTAAGCCATCGTTCTTCCTGTACTTCATTATTCGTTTTCTTATCATAATAGTATCCTCCTACGCCATGGAGGAACATCCCTGTCTTGAGATAGAGTGCTCCCATTTGTTCCTGCAGGTGCTGCTGGTTGGCAAGTTTGATAAAATATACATTGTTGGATTTCACAATGGCGCGTTCCATATCTATCAGTCCTGTTTCATCAGGTTCCGGACCATTGACACGAATGCGCTCATTGGTTTTCACCAGGTAAGTCTGCGCTGCGGCAGCAAGTCCCAGCTTATTGAATGCTGCCATGGCAGTAAGCAGCTTAGCGGTAGAGCCTGGCTGAGAGGCAATCGTAAAGCCAGGATCGGCATTGGTAACCCATCCAGCCAGCTTATTCTGGTCGGCCGTGCTCATAGTCAGCTGCTCCCAGTTTTTAACTGCCGGCAAAGGAAAGGCTGCCGAAGCCAGCACATCGCCGCTGGCGGAAGACATAACCACGACAGATACTCTGTTTTTCTGCAAGTTTGCGTCGCCAGCCAGGGCCAGCTGCAGGTGGGTCTGCAGTGATGCATCGACACTCAGCTGCACATCACGGTTTCGTTTTTTAAAGGCAGCGATCTGCGTACTGTCTAAACCAGAAAGCAGTAAGGGTACTAAAGCAGTATAATCTTTCTTCAGCACTGTCATTTCTTTTGCACCGGCCGGGAGAAAGCGATCCTCCCTGTAGCGCGAAGCAATCAGCGTATATCCGGATACCGGCATTTTAAATCCTCTCAGTTCTGCGGCATGTTCATATTCGGCAAAATAGCCGTTTATACCACCATTGAAAACACCTGTATTGGCATCTCCCGTCCAGAAAAACAACTGTTCTTCAAAGGGGTAATACCGTGCAACACGCTTGTGCATGGCAGAATCAAGGTCATAATGCGTAATCCCGGCGGCACGCAGCTGCTGTTTTTGCTTGTTTATGAGTGCAGGGTTGCTGGTAGCGAGGATGAGGCCCGATCTGTCATAGATGGTGCCCGACTCGAGCTTCTTCATTAATATCCCTATTCTGGGGTTATAGCTGAACATTCTGCTGCCACTTTTGTCGGCCACCAATGCCGGTTTAGCCACCCAATGACTGCTGCTGAAGCTATACCGGGAAACATTGACCACCAGCAATACAATAGCCACACATGCAGCGATCAATGCGGGCACCAGATTTTTGTCCTGCTGCTTAGTCATATATTTCATTTGCAGTGCCGATCCTCTCAGGGCTGAAGCGGAGAGCAGAAATCCCGCTGCTGCGAAATTGATGACCAGGGATGAACCGCCATAACTTTCAAAAGGAAGAGATACCCCCGATAAAGGGAGTGCACCGATGGAGCCCCCGGCGATGAGTATAAACTGGATAAAAGTACAGATACCGATTCCCGCGCAGAGATAAAATAAAAATGGCGTACCCGTTTGCCTCCCGATGAGGAGCGACCTATGCAGGTAGATTAAAAAAAGAATGAATATGCAGGAGATTCCTGCCCAGCCAAAGTCCTCGCCCAATGCTGGAAGGATCATGTCGGTATGCGCTTCAGGGATAGTCTTCGCAAAGCCCTCCCCTGTACCCTGCCCCGTGATGCCGCCACTGGCAATAGCCCACAGGCCGTTTGCTACCTGATCGCCACCATATACTTCGTTGTCCCACGCATCCTGCCAGATCGCCTTCCGGTCGGACAGCCGCTGTACGGGGCCGGGAACAATTTTACCAAGTAAAGGGATTTTATCTATGGTCAGGAACGCAGTGATGACAATAAGTGCCATAACAGCGGATTCACTAAACGGCTTCCGCTTCAGCAGCGTAAACAGCCCGAATATTCCGAAGGTAATCAGCGCCTGTAACCATACATTTTCTATCAGCCAGGATACCAGTACATATAAGACGACGAAGGCAGCCATATACATAAAGTCGCCCCTGGAGAAGGAAAAAAGCACAATAAAAGTAAAACAGATAACAATAGCCGGACCAAGGTCGCCCAGCATCAGGAATAGCAATAGGGTAAACAGGATCGCCACCAGGGCGAAAGAGAAGAACGACCACCGTTTTTTCCAGCTGGAATAGGCAGAAATAAAAGTTTCATTCTGCGCAAAGAAACCGGCAAGGAATAAGACAACAATATACTTAATGAGCTCGCTGGGCTGCACACCCAGCAGGTTCACTTTTACGCCGCTCCCCTCTGGTCCTGCTCCGAATAAAAGGGTGGACAGGAGTACAACTATAGCAAGCGCTATCCAGGGCCATCCATTTGCGGCAGACCTGTCTTTGATGAGGAACATCCTGTAAAGAGCAGAATCTGACGTAAACTTCCTGATATTAAAAAATAAGAGCACACAAAAAGCCAACGCACCGATCAGGAGGAACAGGAGACTGTCCCCCGCCAGGAACCTGTCGCGCAATGGGTCCTGCAAGCTCAGTAAAGTAAGAAATGATAATCCTGTAAGCAGCATTAACAAGGGCAATATCAGCTGGTCTGTTTGCTTCAATCTGAGTGACAGCAGCAGGTGGATAGCGATAAATACAGCGAAAAAAGTACTGCATATACACCAGAACCACCAGTTAAACTGAGCGGGTGTGCGGACGATTAAGGCACCATCATTTTTAAGATTATTAAAATCGCGTGCAGAAAGCAACCTGATTGTATGATGTACCTGACTAAAGTTCAATTTCTTAGCACTACTCAGTTCCTGCACACCTTTAACCTGTCCGAATTCAAATCCAGGTTTCAGCGGTATCACTTCATAGGCTTTGTGTTCCGGCAAATGGATAAACTCATAATTTCCGTTACCATCAGTACGTGCAAAGGCTGTGAAAGACCGGGCATCAATACTGTCGGCCGGCAGCACAGTACTCAGCTTTACCAGTACCCCTGCCGAAGGCGATCCCTTCACCTGTACCTGACCGGAAATCCTGGCCTCACCGAGTTTAAGATCCTGCACCGAAGGGTAAGGATAGGGATTATTTTTTTCCTGCTCAAAATCCTGGTCACCACTGAAACCGAGTATGGAGCGCGAGACATTCACACGCTTCTTAAAAGAAACCCCTCCTTCCAGGGCGGCAGTATCAGCAGAAACATTAAATTTACGCTTATTGAGATCGCCCACATTAGTAAAAACGAGGGGCGGTTGCTGAGCGGCAATCACAGCGCCAATCAGCTGAATATCCAGCGGATCGTCAAGGTAATATCCTTTTTTAAGGATATCCTTCACTGCCTTTATGGGGTCGCCGCCATTGAGGTTGACAATAGTTCCTGCCTGCAGCCGCTGATCAACATCTTTCATCCTGCCTTGCAGTACTCCGAAAAGCCTTACAAACAAAATGAGCAGCAGCACAGCGATCAGCACTAAAAATAAACGTTCCTGTGTTCTTCCGCCTGCAACCGCCTCCCTCTCCTGTTTATCCATTATTTTGTTGCAATTGAGTCGGCCTGATATGCTCCTTTAGCGATCCTGCCATTTACATAAGCGCTATCAGGAAATAGAAACGATGTTTGTACAGACTGCCTGCATTTAATAAATTGTATATTATTCAATCTTAACGCATTATTATAGGTAACGATGCCTGTTTCAAAACCCTGAAGTACCAGCCTGTTTAAAGAAATATACTTCGCTGTAACAGGCATTATCATTGCAGTACCACGGTAAGCAATATCACTTTGAAAAATAATCCGCCCGATAGTTTTAATGATCAGGCTATCTTTTTTAACCTGTAAAGGCCGGCTCAGCACTATAGGCTGTTTAAATACAGAATCGGCAATGACCAGGGTGTCTCCTTTTAAACTGTCCAGCAGTAGATGAAGCAGCTTTTCCTGCTTATTTGCCTCTAACACAACTGCCGGTGCAGCGGTGGCAGGCACAGGCTTTTGCGGTAAATGACTGAGGTACAACCACACAGAAGTAGCCAGGAACACCAGGCACAATACTGAAAGAAGTACTGTCAGGAATTTATTGTGCTGAAGCTGAACAGGTGACGCTTCATGGAGATGCGTTGACGCGGACGAACGAACAGTTGACGCGACCGGAGAATCAGGAGAAACAGAATCCTTAGGTAAAGCAGCAACCGGTAACACAGGTACAGCAGGTGGCGCTACATCCGCAGAAACTGCCGATACCGGTGGGTAGTTTGTAACGGCTGGACGTTCAGGATGATGCTGTACTGGTATTTTATCATTTTTTACGAGTACTACAGTTATATTATCTTTTCCACCAGCTGCATTGGCAAGGAGGATCAGCGCATTGGCTTTTATTTCCAGACTGTCAGCAGTGCTGAGGGTGGAGGTGATGCTATCTTTATCCACAAGATCAGTTAATCCGTCACTGCAGATTAAGATCAGGTCACCTGGCAAAAATGGTGAAGAACCTATTTCAAAATAAGGATCAGTCATACCTGTTCTGCTTTCCAGGCCCAGTGCCTGGTTGATCTGGTTACGCTTAGGATGCTGCATGGCAGCGTCTTCAGTTAAACGGCCTGAATCTTCCAGAAAACCGACAAACGACTGGTCATGCGACAGCTTAACAAGCGAGCTGTCCCTGAACAGGTAGAGGCGGGTATCCCCTACGTGAATATAGTGCAGCAGATTACTCTTCAGGTCTATTACTGCCAGGGTAGCCACACAGGCCATGCCCGACAGTTCTGTGCTGACGAGTTTCCTTGCCAGGATTTCCTCATTAGCCAGGTCGAATGCAATTTCCAATTGTGTAGTCAGGTCACTACCAATCACAGAGAGCTCATCGAGAATAATCTCTTTAGTGAGTGCCGCTGCAATTTCACCACCTTCATAACCACCAACACCATCAATTACTCCTGCGAGAATAAACTGTCCGTTCATCACTTCCTGGGCAATAAAAACGTCTTCGTTATTGTCCCGCTCTCTGCCTTTATCTGTTGTTCCAAATAGATGATCACCCATTATCTTTGTGATTTTTTAATGTCTGTAAAATGCCATAGCAGCAAGAGTATAGCGATGAGTAGTAAAGCGAGTGATAAATAGTGCGCCATCCGCTTATGCTTTAAAAATATTGACACCTATAATTCCATTCAGCAAAATCCTCGAATTAAGCGGAAGCTCCACCCACTGTGGGGCGTGAATTTCACTGCGGACCACCTCTGCTTCATTCACAATGGTTTTCTCGCCATAAGAGGCTAAATAAAACTTACTGTCTGCCTGATTGTACCGGATGCTGAGGTGCGGCGTATTCACCCAGTCGGACGGAATACTAAAAACATGCGGTTCTTTTCGTGTTTCCTCATTGCCAGACACTACAATCTCCTCATTCTTCATCAGGAATTCGACCTTTTTACCCCTGAAATTCTGGTCGGGCATAATCGTCTCCAGTCTTGCATAGGTTTTTGCGGGCGGAGCTGCGACAGTATTACTGCCTTCTGCAGTGGCGGCAAAATCATTGGTATAAGGCAGCTCATAATATCCTTCACTGTAATAGGTAAAGCCATTCAATATATCCTGGTTTACATCAAGTGTTTCGGCAATACCTGTTTGCCGTGGGATGAAGGTAACGCGCAGGTTGTCATCTTTAAGGCTGCTTCCAGGCAGCAGTTTGCCTATAAATCCTTTATCTCCCCTTTCATAATCAGGGTGTGAAACTAATCTGAATACCCATTTTGAACCAGAAGGGGCTACTGTTTTCCCTGTCTTGCGGTATTCGCCAAGGATCTGGTAGAACTGGGTCACAGACTCCTGCACAATAATACCGAACAGGCCCTGTTTATGTGCAAGAAATTCTTTGTAATCCTCTTCATTAAAGCAAATGATATATTCGTGGTAAAAAACGATGCGGTTGGCGAAAGATAGCTGCCCTATAGATTCCTTAAATTTTTCAAGGATATATTTGTATACTTCGTCGGGTGTTAAGCCCTTCGCAACTGATTTAGATTGCTGTTTATCTGCCGGAAGAAACCAGTCCTGAAGACCTGTTCTTTTCCAAAAAGTTGACTTTTCTGCCATTGAATACTATTTATATATTGAATACACCAGTTATATATATTGAAGATAACAGGTTGATATTGCGGACAACATTTTATATCTGATCTTACTTATATCTGAACTTACAATTGGTAATTTAACAATTTACATCTTTGATTTCACGATTTATACCGTGTGCAAAGCATTAACCTATTTAAAAATTGAGCAGGGTATCTACGTCCATTACATTACTATCAACTGGCGGAACCGGCTTTAACTGAACAGGTTTTGGCACTTCCGTAGCCACCGTATCGACTGTTACAGAGTCCTTGTTCTTATCCCAGCTATAGCCTCTTCGACCGTCATTTGCAGCACTGTCAATGCCTGAAACTGTACCTGTAGGGACTACCTTTTTAGCGACCTGCTCTTTTCCACTAAAAATAAGAAAATAACTCAGCAATCCAATAATGAGCAGCACAGCAATAAGCAGCATATAAAACACAGATTTGGGTATCACTATTACATCAGCATCCTTTTCAGGAAGTGTGGGAGCCGCTTCCTGGTATTGTAAAACAAGGTTCTGCAACCGGTCGTTTTCCATTTGCAGCAAGGAGCTGTTCACTGGATCAGCAATGGTATTCAGGGTACTAACTGCAGGATTTCCGTTATTAAGAGCTGGGTTGTCACTACCAACAGCAGTGCTGCCGCTCCCGGTTACATTGCTTTGCAGGAGTGCTTCCTGCAGTACCATACCATCGGCATAACGATTCTCCGGATTTTTCTCCAGGCAGTTGTTGATCACCTTCAGCAGCCAGGCGGGTACCTGCATTTCGAGCCACTTTTTATCTTCCGTCCATTCTGCCGGCATATTTGCCGCCCGCAGTTCCAGTATATCCGGCAATACCATTTCCAGATGGCCCAGAAGGACTTCATTGCGTGATTTCTGCCCGTTATCGGTTAAAGGAAAGGGTACCTGGCCAGCAAGCAATTCAAATAAGATAACACCGTAACTATAAATGTCCGTTGCAAAAAGCAGCTGCCCCTCACTCTGTTCGGGTGCCATAAATTCTATCGCCCCGGCGTGCCTGATACTCGTACGGCGCTGTTCATCAGACATAGCCGACAGGCCAAAGTCCAGCAATACATAATTGCCTGTATGGACATTATATTTTACGTTATTGCTTTTGATATCTCCATGTTTAACCCCTACCTTATGGCAGTGTGCCAGCGCATTGGCCAGATGATCGGCCACGCGTACTACTTCTTTTACACTGAATATCCGATCATGCGGAGCTTTCAGCAGGTCTTCCAGATCGGGGCCATCAATAAACTCCATTTCTATGAAAGGAAAGGAGCCGCTTTCGGTAATACCGGAATTCAGAATCTTAACTACATTCGGATTGGGCTCCTCATTTACTTTCTTCAGTTTTTCTACTTCGTTCTGAAAGCTCTTAAAGTTCTTATCATCAGCACTTTCAGTATGTACCGGTGTCGGCAGTAACTTCACGGCAGATATAATAGGTCCGAAACGTCTTCCTTTGTATACTGAACCCTGGCCACCGGTACGCAGGGCACCCATATTTTCCAGTCCTTCAGTTATTGTAAATACTTTACTCATTTAACCTGATTCAACGCTATGTGTCTGGTAATATATTTTATATTATGTTGTGTACTTTATGCTATGCTATATACCTAAGCTACGCTATATACTTTATACTATGCCCTCCAACCAGCTGATACAACCGAATTAAAGCAATGTGTAACCTTATCGTAGAACATATCTCAATAGAAAAATAGCTACTGCCTGGTTTCTTAAGATATGCAATAACTCTACCAAAAATCTGATCAAAGATAGTTAATATAATCTTTTTAGCAGATTTCAGGGGGACCTGGTTTTTATAATCCAATGTCCTTTTTCTGGATAAAGCACCTTTAAAGGAGGAGAATATTTGTCTGGCGCTAATCAGGAGCAATATCAATGCGCTTCAATATATCTATTATCCCTTCATTTTCAATGATCCACATCCCCATCCGCTCGTCGGTTACCCCGCTTTGCAACTGGTAGCTAAATTGAGGCAGCCCCCCTGCCATGGTGCTGGACAGGTAGCAAAAATTAATGTTATCATGGTTTTTCATTGCTTCCGCTACTTCGACAATATGTGTGGAGATCAAAAAAAAGCTATCCCTGATACGTGAAAAAGCAGAAATTATGGACAATGACCCCTCAAAGGCATCTTTGACATTAGTGCCCCTAAAGAGCTCGTCGAAAATGACAACCATATTTCTGGCAGCTGCAATTTTTTGAGCTACTTCTTTTACCCGCCGTACCTCATTATAAAAATGGCTGTAGCCCTGGCTCAGGTTATCCGATAGGTTTATAGTGGTCACCAGTCCCTGGAAAACACTGATTTCCATATGTGCTGCCGGGACGGGGAAGCCTAAATGTGCCAGGTAGATAGCAATGGCAACAGATTTCAGAAAGGTTGATTTCCCGGCCATATTGGCCCCGGTAAGAAAACATACATTCTTATTATAACTGAAATCAATACTGTTGGCTACCGGATTTTTTATAAAAAGATGAAAGACATCTTTAATTTCTATCCGTCGGGAACCAGTGGCAATAATCACGGGGTAGCTGAGCTTGTTTTGCTGTGCGGCCCTGGCAACTGCCACATAAGCATCCAGCTGGTAGATAATTTCCAGCAATGCGTCAATCTCTTCTGCAGCCACCTTCCTGCATATGAAATCGCATTTAGCAAGTGCAAACCTATTTAATGCGCGGCCTTTGAAATGCCTTTTGATGACTGGATATTCAAGTAATACATTTACCATATTACGCAATTCGACGAGCAAAGGAGGTGGCTTTTCCATATCCAGCTCCTTACAAAAAAGATCGAGCGACAGTAGAAGGTCGAACAGCTGGGCAATACCGCGTTTTCGCAGGTACTGCTGCTGCGTGGCACCTTTAAGATAACTAAACGCGGTTTTAAGCCTGTTGTATCTCGTTAATGGCTTTGGCTTGTCTTTCTGCGTCAGATAAAATTCTATAAAGTCCATAGATTCCTTCCTGAAATCCATCTCGATACCGGAATGCTGTAAATAGGCGATCAGCTCAAGTCTTAATCTGATGACAGCTGCATCTGTTTGCGGAGTTTTAAAAATTGACAACAGGTGCTCCCGGCCTCCGATTGTAGACGTGAAATTAAAAAAGGAGAACACTGATATATCATTTTTATGACTCCCGAAAATCTCCAGGTCATTGAGCGTCTGGCTGTCAATATCAAATAATTCCATTTAACCTACAAGATCATTAATTTATTCCATAATAAGGAGATTATGGCGCAATTTTATTCCAATTGTCTTTTCGTTTTTTACTCCTTTTTTTTAATTTAATTAGGAATATGCTTTGTTTCATTCTCCCAGTAAGCCAGGAAAACTTTAGGTAAAACTGATGATTAAATTTCAGGATAAGTAGAGCGGCAGAAGGATAAAGATGTTCCACATGGATATATTCAGGTGATCTGTTCAAAAAAATTATTACAATGAAAACACGAAATCCTGGCAAGTCGTCCGGATATCATAAATCCTCCCGGAACGCAGGCAAGGGCCGATGAAATGATCAAATTTCTGGCAACAAATATTAAAAGTATGGGCTTTGGTGTAACTTTTGAGGGTAAAGGAATGTTTTATTCGATAACCAATGAACTATATACTTAAATATAAAGGCGACAGAGCGCCAGATCTTGCCGGTATGAATGAAGTGCTGCAAACACTTCGCATACGGATTATTGATGGCACTTTGCTGCCTGAAATTGTGCTTATTGAGTTAGACCATTTAGAGTTTAAAAAGTTGAGGGCTGTCCTTCCGGAGGACTGGGCCATTGATCCGGAAAAATCTTATACAGTACCAGATACGAGAAATAAAATTAAAGATTAGGAGAACTCCTGCAAATCTTGTAATTTGATACCCTGGTTGATAATAATGATTAAAAAACTACACCTTTTATGGGCTTTTTATAAAAACTTAGCCTTTGTGCTGTTTGTGGTTAACTGTGTGTCGTGGTTTTTGTTTTTTAAAATCGGACTGCATAGTCTTACCGTTATCCTTTGTTTTAAAGTGTTTAGTTCTGGCTGTATGGTAAGTTATATCAACAGCTATAAAAAAAATGAATTTTATTATTACCAGAACAGGGGTCTTTCCAGGTTGTTACTGTGGAAATATACGCTGTGTGCCGACTTAATTTTTTTGGTTCTTCTGTTGCTCCTAACCGCTCAGTTCTCATGATCCATAAAATGGAGGCCGATAGTATCGTGCTTGAGCTCAGGAGGAAGAAATTACTGTCGGACATTTACCTTTGTTGTGAAACAGGAAAAGTAAGCGGCTTGCTTGGCAGAAATGGATCTGGAAAAACCTGCCTGATGAATGTTATTTACGGAAATATGAATCCAAATAGCAAATCAGTACGCTTTGATGGTGAGGTAGTTCCCATCCCCTTTTCCAGGCCGGACTTATTGTTATATCTCCCGCAATTCAATTTTGTGCCGAAAGAGTTTCTGCTTAAAAAGGTGTTCTCACACTTTGACCTCGAGTATTCAGATTTTGAAGTGCTTTTCCCTGAGTTTAAACTAAAATATAGGGAAACGGTCGGGTCGCTTTCAGGTGGGCAAAGGCGTTTACTGGAGATTTACCTTGTTTTAATGTCAGAAAGTAAGTTTGCTATGCTGGATGAGCCTTTTTCGCTTTTAAGCCCTATTTTTATTGAAGTGGTCAAAGAATTGATTTTGCAACAGAAAGTAAAGAAAGGCATCCTGGTTACTGATCACATGTACAGGCATATCATTGCTATCAGTGATGACATCTACCTGCTGGCGGAGGGGCAGATAAGGAAAATCAAGGACATCAGGCAATTGGAAACCCTGGGCTACGCCAGGTTATAGGTAACATTAACTATCAGCAACCTGTTGGTACAAACTTTAAACCAAAAGGATCAATGTTTGTTGTAACCATATATTTCATCAAAAAATTCATAAAATTAACCTAGACCGTTATGACAAATTACAAGATTTATTTGGTAGCCATTACACTTGCAGGATTGCAATCCTGCCAAAATGCCAACAGGAATAACAGTGATGAGGCGGCAACAGCCAATAGGGATACCATAAGTGATACAACAGCACGAGCGCAGGCTTATACTGCAGATGTAGATTTAAACGGCGATGAAAAGAGTTTTATAATCAATGCAGCAACAGCAGGAATGATGGAGGTTGAAGCTGGAAAAATTGCAGTTACGAATACGCATAATACCAAAATAAAAAACTTCGCCTCGATGATGATCAAAGATCATACGAAGGCTAACGCAGATCTTGGGAAAGTGGCTAAGGGCAAAGGTCTTGCCTTGCCGGATGCGTTACCAGAAAAACAAATGAAAGATCTGGCAACGTTGAAAAGCCTGACTGGCAGAACATTCGATACACAGTATATTACGATGATGATCAATGGGCATGCTGATGCTGAAGCTTTATATGGCCATGCTACGGGATATAAAAATGAAGCACTCAAGAATTTCATTTTAAATACACTGCCTGTAATTCAGGAACACCGTAAAACAATCACCAGAATAGGAAAAGAATTCAATGTCACCAATGTAAATAATGGAGACGATATTGGAAATGTAAATCCTGCTGTTCCGAAGCAAAAACATTAGGCATCTGAGGGTAATTAATTTCTGATAGCCCCCTGCAGGTAAACTCATGGTAACAGTCCTGAATTAGTGTTAAAGATCATATTTTTCATATTTATTTCTGATCTTCGTCACCTATTGCAGCCTTTTGTGCTCCATTAGTTAATATTTAATTTTTTTCCCCCTACCTTGCTCAGGATTCGTTATTCGTGTAAATAAATTAATATCCCATGACTAAAAATATTTTTATAGCCTCTGCAGAACCTTACACCGGCAAATCAGTTATCGCATTCGGAATGGTGAACATGTTACTCGCCAAGACGCAGAAAGTCGGCTATTTTAAACCAATCATTGCAGAGGAAGATCCTACAAAAAAAGAACAGCATGTTGAGGCTATTCTTGACTATTTCTCATTACCCATTAATTATTCAGATACTTTCGCCTTCACGCGTCAGCAGGTATTACAACAGACAGAGTCTGAAAATACCGGTGAAATGATCAATACTATTATCAGCAAGTATAAGAAGCTTGAAGATAATTATGACTTCACAGTTATTGAAGGAAGCGACTTCCTTGGTGAAGGTATCGCTTTTGAGTTTGAGTCGAATGTACAGATTGCAAAAAACCTGGCAGCGCCAGTGATCATTGTTGCAACTGGAAAAGACAAAACAGGCTTACAGCTTGTTAATGCAGTAACCAACATCTACAGGAACTTCCTGCTACGCGATGTACAGGTGCTGGGTATCGTGGCTAATATGGTAGCTCCGGAAGATATAGATGCTGTGAAGGATGCTTTATGCAAACAATTGCCTTCAGAACTGATGATCACCGTAATTCCATTGGAAAGCGGCTTACAAAGTCCAACGATGAAAGAGATCACGCTTGCTCTGAAAGGTAAAGTGTTGTTCGGAGAAGAGCTGCTGGCCAATCAGGTAGATCACTTTATTACGGGTGCAATGATGCTGCCCAACTTTTTAAAACATATCAAAGAAAATGTGCTGATTGTTACTCCGGGCGACCGTGGTGATGTTATCGTTGGTTCATTGCAGGCAAATTTATCTGCGAACTATCCTAAAGTTGCCGGAATTGTACTTTCGGGAGGCAGTGTGCCGGATGAGCCTGTAACCCGCCTTATTGAAGGACTGCAGACAGTAATCCCTATTATATCGGTAAAAACCGGTACTTTTGAAACTACGAAAGCTATTGGTGCCATCCACTCGACTATTGGTAAGGAAAATAAGAAAAAAATAATACTTGCAATCGATGTATTCGAGAAATATGTGGATTTAAAGGTATTGGATGATAAGATTATCACCTTTAAATATCAGGGTATCACTCCACATATGTTCCAGTATCAGTTGATGAAATGGGCAAAAAGTCAGAAAAAACGTATTGTTTTACCTGAAGGTAATGACGAAAGAGTACTGAAAGCAGTGGAAAAACTGATCAGTCAGGATGTTGTTGACATCACTCTGCTTGGAGATCCACTGGAAATTGGCACAACTATAAAACGATTGGGCTTAACATTGGATATCAATGCAATCCAGATCCATAATCCAACTGTTTCGACACATTATGATGATTATGTAAATACTTTATATGAGCTGCGCAAAACCAAAAATGTGAACATGGAAATGGCGAGGGACATGATGACAGATGTTTCTTATTTCGGTACAATGATGGTTTACAAAGGTGATGCCGACGGAATGGTATCTGGCGCGGTACATACTACTCAACATACCATCAGACCGGCCTTACAATTTGTTAAGACTAAACCTGGTGTATCTGTAGTGTCTTCGATTTTCTTTATGTGCCTGCCGGAAAGAGTTGCTATATTTGGTGACTGTGCTGTAAATCCAAACCCTACTGCTCAACAGCTGGCAGAGATTGCAATTTCATCAGCAGAAAGCAGTATCCGTTTTGGTATTGAACCCCGTATTGCGATGCTTTCTTATTCTTCGGGAACTTCTGGTGAAGGCGAAGATGTGAACCGTGTAAGGGAAGCTACAGCGATAGTGAAAGAAAGACGTCCTGATTTAAAAATTGAAGGACCTATTCAGTATGATGCTGCAGTAGACCCACTGGTAGGCAAACAAAAAATGCCAGGATCGGAAGTAGCAGGAAGAGCAAGTGTATTGATCTTCCCTGATTTAAATACCGGAAATAATACTTATAAAGCGGTACAAAGGGAAACTGGCGCTTTAGCTATCGGACCAATGCTGCAAGGCCTGAATAAACCTATCAACGATTTAAGCCGTGGCTGTACAGTAGATGATATTTTTAACACCGTGGTAATTACTGCCATTCAGTGCCAGGATATTTAAATACAAGAATTTTAATTTTATAATACATATAGACGACATCCTTTTTTATGAATATTCTAGTGATCAATTCAGGGAGCAGCTCCCTCAAATACCAACTTTTTCAAATGCCCGCAAAAGACCCTGTTTGCAGTGGTTTAGTTGAAAGGATTGGAATTGAAGGTTCTTTTATTAAACATACTTTATATACTGCAGGCGGTAAGGTTAGTCAGGAGAAAGATTCATTTATCGCTAACCATGGCGACGGACTTAAGCTTGTAATCGAAATGATGTCTGAAGGCGATAATGCTGTGATCAGCAGCGTTGATGATATCACTGCCGTAGGACACCGTATTGTACATGGAGGAGAGTTTTTCTCTAAGGCTACCCTGATTACTAAGGAAGTAAAACAACAGATCAAAGACCTGTCACCATTAGCTCCTTTACACAATCCTGTAGCTTACAAATGTATTGAAGTGGCGGAAGTAACGTTCCCTAATGCTAAACAAATAGCAGTTTTTGATACGGCTTTTCACCAGACTATTCCGGAAGAAGCATATCGCTATGCGCTTCCTGAGAAATATTACAAAGAACATTCAGTTCGCGTTTATGGGTTCCATGGTACAAGCCACAAATATGTAAGTGAGCAAGCTGCAGAATGGTTAAACAAACCTGAGGCAAAAATTATCAGCATCCATTTAGGTAATGGATGTAGCATGACGGCAATCAAAGATGGTAAATCTGTTGATACGAGCATGGGCTTTGGTCCATTAAGCGGACTGATGATGGGCACACGCTCTGGTGATATTGATCCTTCGGTTCTTTTCTACCTGATGGAAGCATCCGGTTATACTGCAGCACAGGTAAAAGTATTGCTGAATAACCAATCTGGCCTGCTGGGTGTTGGCGGATCAAGCGATATGAGAGATATCAGGAAATTGTTCGGAGAGGGCGATGCTGCTGCTAAACTTGCTTTAGGTATTTATTGTTACCGTATCAAGAAGTTTATAGGTGCTTATTCTGCGATCCTTAATGGCGTAGACGCGATCTTATTTACTGCTGGTGTTGGCGAAAATGATAAGGCAACACGTGCTGCGGTTTGTAAAGAAATGGATTACCTGAATATCATTATGGACGAGGAGAAAAACGAAGCGTACAGTGGTAAAGCAATGGATATCAGTACACCTGAATCTAAAGTTAGAATATTGGTTATCCCTACTAATGAGGAGTACGAAATTGCAAACCAGTGTTACCACATGGTTGAAACAACAGTTGCTTCTTAGGATTTACAACTGGTGATATTTTTCACCAAAATAATTTATAAAATGAGAAAGAGGCTGTATTGACAAAATGATCAGCCTCTTTCTTTATTTTTGTTGCGCAGAACGAGAGATTTCTTTTAATCAGCAAACTTCACTGTTAAACTTTTAACTTGTTTAGCACATCTTGCAGGCAATTTCTCATCCTGTACAATTATCCTGAAAGGGCCATCAGCTTTAGGCAATGGCTTTCCATCCATTTGCGCTGTCAGGATGATTTGCCTGGATGTAAAACTACTATCCAGTTCTGTTAAAGCAAATAATACTTTATAACCATCTAAAGCTTCCACAACCAAGTATTTTGTTAGATTTTTACCTCTTAACTGTTTTCCCATTGTTGCTCCCGCCTTTTCTAAAATCTCCGAAAAGGCCGCCCCTGTATAGGTATGTGCATTACCATCCTTGTCTTTCCTGATTACGGATACCTGTTTAAAAGAATTTAAAGCGCCAGCAGTTAGCTTTAAAGGATTTGTAAGTTCCCCTGAAACCTCCACGAATGCTGGCTCATCTGTCAATTGCGCAAAGCTGAACATTGGCATAACTGTTACGAGCAACAGCGCCATAAAAGCATTTTTGATCTTAGTAGTCATAATTACATAATTAGAGAGAGATATTCATTTTCATACGCATACCTGTTCCAGAACTAAGCGGTCGAGCATTTCCTGAGGATCTTTACAAAAACCGGGGTGTACCTTTGACGTCTGTACAACAGTGCTCCTTGTAGCAGTGAGCCACCGGAAACGTGATGCCGGGTCCAGTGAGGCAATTGGCCCTCCTTCTTTACTACCAGAACAGATGCGCATCATGGCATCAAAGTGGCATGCAATTTCGCCCATATCCAGTCTTGAAGAAAATGAGGTAAGTCTGGGCTCATTGAATATGAATTCTGCACGCAGGAATTTCGTTCTGGCGCAATAGAGAATAACGCCTACATTGATAAATTCTTCACGTTCTACCCTGGGCACAACGCGGATTACTGCATACTCAAATAAGTGACTGTCTTGCATTTTGTGCTTCTTTAACGAAAATTTCTGAATGGGCGACTCTTATCTCTAAAAACCTGGCGTAGGCATCACGATGTGCCGCGGCAGAATCAAAAGACTCTCCGGCAAGCCATTCATCGGGGATTAATGCCACAACGGAATGGATAAGCGCAGGGGTCATTATTTGTTTGAATTCATCATTTACAAGATCCAGTTCTGAAGCCTGGGGCAGCAGTACATGGTCTTTAATTAACACAAAAGGGCGGCTGGCCTGCTCTTCCCAATTTTGCCATGAATGATGAAAATATAAAGAAGCACCATGATCAATGAGCCATAACTCTTTATGCCAAACGAGCATATTCGTATTTCTGGGCGTCCGGTCCATATTGGTAAGGAGGCAATCCAGCCATACAATCTGTGAGGCCAGCCTGGGCTCAATGGTAGTTACAGTTGGGTCGTATGTTATGGCACCCGACAGGTAATGAACAGCGAGGTTCAGCCCAACACTGGCCTTTAATAAATCCTGGATCTCTTCATCCGGCTCTGTCCGCCCGAAAGCTTCATCAAGTTTCGCGAACACTATTTCAGGCATTTTCAGACCTAATGCACGGGCAATCTCGCCTCCGATAATTTCGGCAATCAAGGCTCTTACTCCCTGCCCTGCACCCCTGAATTTAAGGACATATAAAAAATCATCATCCGCCTCGGCAATAGCGGGCATTGAGCCTCCTTCGCGTAAGGGTGTAACATAGCGGGTTACATTTACGGTTCTGAGTTCAAGTTTTTTTTCATTCATAGGTTAATAATAATCCTTATAGTTCCTGAATTTTAAGCAAAGAAAGCATTAATTCTAAAAATAATCACTATCATATGTATTAATATTAACCAAAAACACTAATTTATAATGATGAATGATGTTTCTCCCGAAGTATCTGTGGTGAGACTAAACTGAAATCCATGTTTAATGAGTACATCTTTTATAAGGGTAAGCCCTATCCCCTGCCCATCGGTTTTAGTACTGAAAAAAGGGCTGAAAAGCCTGGCCAGCACTGCTGCGGAAAGCCCCCTGCCATTATCACGCACAATTATCCGCTTTGGCATATTGCTGGTGATAAAAGTAACCTGGCCGCCGGAGGGATTGTCTATTGCCTCAATAGCATTTTTAACGATGTTGATCAATACCTGCTCTAACTGCAGCTGATCGGCGAATAACAGTAAGGGGACGGCATCGAGTTCAAAGACAAAAGTCACGCCTTTCTTCTTTGCTGTTTCTGCCATTAAAGTAGCTACATGGTCAATTAGCTCATGGATGTTTATTATTTTTTTATCAGGCTCGGGCAGGCGCACCACATCGGCAAGGTTGCGCATAAACTT
>JAATFQ010000021.1 GCA_015655115.1 Sphingobacteriales bacterium | reverse complement strand
GAAGGCAGTGTGCCTGCAACAGACATCGTGGTTAACAGTAAGAACCTGCCTTGGTTTCACTTTAACCGGGGTATCCTATCAGGCCAGCAATATGGCCCGAAACTGAATGCCGCTGGTGGTTTTGAGATGACGGCAGATGGGCGTATTAAGGTATCTGAGTTGGTGATGGAAAAGAGCACGGCTACGAAAATGAACTTTACGCCCGAGCTGAATTTCAGCAATCCTTCACAAGCTGTATTTGCACAGAATGAGATCAACCGTGGTGCGCGCGTTTTTAAATACGAATACGACCCCGAAGAGGGAAATGGCAGCAGCAATGTAGATATTCCCTTGTTCCGCCTTGGTGTAATGTATGCAATGCGGGCAGAAGCCTATTTCCGAAAGGGACAAACGGAATTGGCATTGAACGACATCAACACTTTGCGCACATCAAGAACCAGGGAAGCACTGTATGGTAATGCACCAGGTAAAGCCATCGCCGCGCTTAACGAAGCTACACTGTACAATGAAATTGGATTTGAAACCTACTGGGAACTACAGAGAAGGCCACAGATGATCCGTTTTGGAAAGTTCGACCTGCCTTTTAGCGCAAAACCAACATCTTTACCTTTCAGAAGGGTATTTCCAATACCGCAGACTACACTGGATGTTACCAAAGCATTCCATCAGAACCAGGGGTATTAAATAATAATAAATAATAATATGAAGATTAAAGCGGGTGTTTTTATGACACCCGTTTTTTGTTGCTTCTGATCCACTCCTTCATCAGCTTAGTCAGTATAGGCATAACAACCCACGTTAGCAGTCCGACCATCAAAGCAGCAATAGTAAAAAGGCGAATAACCAATGGTAAATCCTTAACAAGAGGGCCAACAGTTAAGGAAAGAAAAATACTTGTTGGAAACACCCCCAACAAAGTAACGATAGCCATTTTCCACCGCGGTGGGGCAAGGGGCGACCTGAACCAGGCTTCTAATCCATTTAATTCGCGATATACCGGTGCTTCGGTAAGTGTTGAAGCATATTCTTCCCATTTCCTGAAATGTTCAGAGTCATAGAATTCATCACGTTCAGTCTTATCTTTAAATGTGCGCAGAATTCCAATTTCTCTATCATCAGCTCCGGGAAGACCTGTGATCATACTCGCCCCATTCACACCATCATGAACAAAAGATTCACCAAGAAAATGGCGCAGCGCTTCTTTAAACTCCTCTTCCTTTCCGGGTAAAACCTTTCTGGTAATAGCGACGTGGATAGACATATACTTAACTATTTACTGGAATATTATTTTTTAGCATTGGCTGCAATTGTCACAATTGACAAAACCATCAAAAGAAATAGTTTCGTTTTCATATAAATAAAATGGTCGTTTCTTTTTACTAAGATACATCTTTTTCACAACACCTCAATTTACCGACCATATGGCATATAATTTTACACTTTAAAATGCCACACCCTCTCAGTCCCTCACAATCCAAGTTGATCCCAAATCTTTTGATATTTGGGGAAGATGACAGCCTTCTTTGATTATATTTTGAATATAATTATATCCATATTAATTTTAAATGTGAGCCTTGTGATTACGCTTAAAAGGCAGAAGTATTGCCATCCGCAAAACAACTCTACCTATTCGATTTGCGGGGGCTATGGCTGGGCGGGATTGCAGGTTGGAGTGATAAAATTTTTGAAGTGCTGGCCGCTTTGGAAAATGATTTAACCAAAGCTCAACTGTTCACCATAATGGAGAAGATGGTTCCATGCAATTTCTATATACTTGTCCTTAAAGAGCTTTTTCTTTCTTTCAGACCATTTGACTGATACCGCAGCCTCCTCCTTGCTTATTCCAGGATTCTCCTTTTTGACAAAGTCCAACGAAGCGAGTATCTCTATAGAGAGTGCCGACTGAAAGCCATCAAGAAGCTTTACCAATTGTTTGATAATATTCTGCTGCTCGGCAGTAAGCTCTTTTTTTACGAACTCAGAAACCTCGGTAAGCCTGTAATACTGAAGATCAAAAGGTTCAAACGGCTTTAGCTCGTTCTGTTCAAGGCCTATTATGAATTTACCATTCATCGCCTGAACCATGTGCTCAACCTGGACACTATACGGACCGTAATGAAGCGCCTGAAACTTTAATCTTTTAAAGTTGTTCTCTCCTAGTCTTTGCAAGAAATATGCGAGTTTATTTGCGATGAAGAAACTGGTATTTTCTCCCAGAGAATCATAATAGAACATCGCGTAAAGAAGGATAGCCCTGGCTGGGGTCAACTTAACATCCTTATTGAGGTCCTGTTGCTTTAGAATTTGCTTAACCTGATCATTTGGCTCATAAACAATTACCTCAACATCCTCAATTCCGCCAAGATACTGCTCTATCATGGGCTTTACCTTTTCCCACTTAAGTCCGCCGTTGCCGCAGCCCAATGGCGGGATGGCAATACTCTTTACACCCCTCTCAACAATAACCTTAACCAGTTCCTTTAGCCCATCCTCAATATAGCTGTACTGGGATTTCTTATACCATTCGGTCTTGGTAGGGAAATTGATAATAATTCGTTCACCTTCCAGAGTAGCATCATTAACGATCAACAATTTTCCAGGTACCACTGAGCCTTTTCTGCATTCCTCCAGATAGATCTTAAAATTCAGCGGGAAGCGTTCTTTAAATTGCAGGGCAATCCCTTTCCCCATTACACCAACTGTATTGACTGTATTGACCAATGCCTGTGTTGAGGCGTCCAGTAAATTACCTTTAATATATTTCATTAGTAATAATATCTGCCTTTGGGATTTATGTGTATAGCCCTTTCGTTAACGCATAGCGAACATTATCTATGTGGGTGATGCGGAAGATCCAGATTTTATCAAGTTCAGGTTAAGGCATTGATACAAAAATACCAAATCTTTTGATACCAAATAATTTAGACAACATATAAATTTTCGGGAACTGTTATCCTCATAAATCTTAAATTGCAATTGCAAACTGATAATGATTTCTTATTTTGAACTTATTAAATTTGTCCTTTAGCGACGGAAATATGTAAAACTTCTATGTTAGCTTCTTCAAGCAATCTGCAAATAGAAGGAATTTGATCAATACTTTCATATTTAATAATGATCCATTCATCTGCAGGTGAAACTGAAACATCAAAAAAATCAAGCAATTTAGCAGCCCTGTTATTTGCACTTGTATTAATGGTAATCAGTGCTTTATTAATTTCCATTTCTTTGCGAAGCTGTTGATATAATCTTTACAAAAGATTTTTATACTATTTATTTGAGAATCTATCCTCACGCTTATATTCTGGACATCGTATTTACTGCGCAGAATAATTATGCTATTCGTACTTTAGTGCTTCCACCGGGTTAGCCGTTGCTGCCTTATAAGCCTGAAAACAGACCGTCAAAAAGGCAATGAGGATAGCCGCCAGCACTGATGTTGCGAGAATCCAAAAAGAGACACCAATTTTGAATTCAAAAGAGTTTAGCCATTTATTCATCAAAACATAGGCTATCGGTGTACCGATTGCTGCAGCAATGAGCACCATTTTCAGGAAAGAAAGCGATAACAGCTGCATAATGTTGCCAACCGTGGCACCAAGTACGCGGCGTACACCGAATTCTTTTGTGCGCTGCTCCGCACTGTAAGCAACCAAACCATAAAGCCCTAAACAGGATATCAAAATGGCAATGCCGCCAAACAAATTTGCCAATATCCCCAGAATTTTTTCAGCTTGTAATTTCCTTACCAACAGGTCATTAATAAAATTGATTTCTATGGGATATTCTTTATCGATATTTTTGGCAACAGCGCTGATCATATCGATATTTTGGGCCAGGCTGTTTTCGGGGTTAAGCTTCATATTGATGTTGCCGCCTTCATTTTTGCTGAAATTGATAATCATAGGTCGCCCAGAATGGAATGGAGAATTCCATATAAAATCCTTAAATACTGCGATAACCTTCAGCTGCCGGCCAAAGAGAACTATCGTTTTTCCAAGCGGATTTTTAAGCTGCATCATTTTCACAGCCTTATTGCTCAGCATGACCGAAGCACTATCCGAGGCAAAGTCTTTGGAAAAATCACGTCCCTCCATTAGCTCAACGCCAGTTGTTTTTACAAAATCATATTCGGTTTGCAGGCGGTTAAAAACTATTTCTTTGCCTCTATTATCCATACCAGGCCACTTCAGATCATAAAACCAGTTATTAACGCTGGTCATACTTTGTGACGACTGATTAACCGCGACAACAGCGCCGGTCTTTAATAGCTGTGTTTTAAGAAGGTCAAACCTGTGATACAGTTCCCCGTCCTGCGGCATCTCAGCAAGCAGGCTGGAATTATAACCTATTGGCCTGTTCTTAATATACTGCAGCTGCTTGTAAATTACAAGAGTGGCGATGATAAGGATAATGGCAAAACAGAACTGCACAACCACCAAAACCTGTCTGACATTGACAGACAACAAATTTGTCCGCCCTGTATTTTTTGCAAATACCTGTTTAGGATCGAAAGATGAAAGGTAAATTGCCGGGTAGGTGCCAGATAAAACACCCGTAACTAATGCAACAGCAAATATACCAAGCCAATATCCGGCATTGTTATAGGCAATTTGTATGTCTATTTCCAGGAAGTTGTTAAAAAGAGGTAAACTGGCTTCGACAATTATAATGGCTATTAACACCGAAACGATTGTGAGCAACAAAGCCTCTGTCAGAAATTGACTGACCAGCGATCCACGTGTAGCACCTATGGTTTTTTTAATACCTACTTCCTTTGCTCTCCGTGCTGATCTGGCAGTAGCCATGTTCATAAAATTGATACAAGCAATTATTAATATTCCCAATGCAAGGCTAATAAAAAGATAAACCCGTTTAATTTCGCCCCCAACACTTTTTCCATTCATAAATTCACCATGTAAATGCGTATCAGCAAATGGGAACAGGAAGTTTTGGGCCTTTTGATCTTTATAGTTTTCATTAAACAGCTTCATTACTTTGGCATTAATGAGATCGATTTTATCCGGATTATCTACCGTGGCCATAGCCAGAAAATTGAAATTCCCCCATCCCGGATTTTTAACATAGTCATTGATACTTTTGAAAAAAGCCCAGGACATTAAATAATCAAATTTAAGGGATGTATTTGCAGGGAGATTATTGATTACGCCAGTAACTTTCAGGTCTCTTACATTTTTATATCTCACGGCTCTACCCAGCACGTCTGTGGTTCCAAATAAAAGTTTTGCAGTTTCAGCGGTCAGTATAATTCCATCCGGTGAATTTAACGCAGTCTTTGGATTTCCGGTTATGAATTCGTAGTGGAAGATATCTAATATTTCCGGATCAGCAAAAAGGTCTTTTTTCTTAAACACTTTCTCTTTATTAGCTATGACTGATCTGTCTCCGCCACCGATCCTTGCAATTTCTTTTACCTCTGGTATTTTGTTCCTTATCGCCTCTGCAATTCCATCTCCGGGAGATCCACCAGTGCTGGTGATTTTGCCGTTTGCATCCTGAAAGTTAGTCATCACCTGATAAACTTTATTAGAATCCTTAAAATGGCGATCAAAAGATATTTCGTAATTAGCATATAGTAAAAGCAAAAGACAGGCAGACAAGCCTACTCCTAAACCGATTATATTAATAAGCGATGAAGTTTTGTTTTTCCAAAGATTGCGAAGGGCTATTTTTAAATTAAGTCTGAACATTGCAGCTGGATTTTATAATTAAAATGTATCTGACCAAGTTTATGCCACTTCCTGAATAATTTACAAATTACTTATTTACAGATATTTATAAATATTAAAAATACAATATGCTGTTCACTATCGAACAATCAATGGGCGTCATCGAACAGTCGCGCGTTAAATAACCTTATACATTTTTGCGCTGAAATACGATGGAGTCATAGTTGTGATGAATTATGATTGTATGATTCACTATAAAATTACGTAAAATCGTTCTATGATTACCGACTTTTGTATCATTACAGCAGCCCGGAATTAGCTGAGATTTGCCATTGAACTTTATATCAATATTAAACATATAACAATGGCAAAAACAATTTTTATAACAGGAGCATCACGCGGCCTGGGCCTTATATGGGCAAAAGCATTTTTGAAACGTGGCGATCAGGTGGTGGTTGCGGTAAGAAACCCGGATGTTTTAACAGAACTTTCGAAAGAATATCCTTCAACATTGCTGGCGTTAAAGCTGGACGTCACCGACAGGGCTGCATGCTTTGAAGTTGTCGCAAAAGCCAGGGAGCATTTTGGTACTATAGACGTATTGATTAATAACGCCGGCTACGGTCACACCGGTGCGATAGAAGAGTTAGAAGAGCAGGAAATACGTACACAATTTGAAACCAATGTTTATGGTTTATTATGGGTAACCCAGGCCGCTATCCCGGTAATGCGCGAACAAAAATCCGGTCATATCATTCAGGTTTCAAGCGCATTGGGTCTGCTCGCCTTCCCTACTTTGGGACTATACAGTGCTTCCAAGTTTGCTGTTGAAGGTATTAGTGAAGCCCTGGCTGCTGAAGTTAGCGGCTTCGGTATCAAGGTCAGCATACTGGAACCTAATGGTTTTACGACCGATTTTGCTACAACCTCTGGGATGCAAAGCAAACCATTAGCTTTTTATGATGAAGTTAGAGATGGGCTTGCTGCTGGTAACAAAGCAGAAGACTGGGGTGTGCCCGAGGCAACCGCAGAGGCCGTACTCAAACTGGTTGATGCGGAAAACCCTCCGTTAAGGCTGATCCTGGGCAGGGTCGGTATCCAGTGGATAAAACATGTTTATAGCCAACGGATGCAAACCTGGGAAGAATGGCAAGACGTTTCCGTTGCTGCACAGGGAAATTAAGATTGTATATTATTATATTAGCAGTATCCGTATAAACAGATACTGCTTATCCTTTTAAATTAAACTATGAATCACTTCGATAAAATAAGCAGTTTCAGCAAAGCCATCGGCATTAAAGCACCAGAGCATCCGCTGTTCAGCATTTCCTTCGGCAACAAAGACGAGTGCGGAGGTGATGACATAGAGTTTTCTGCCAATTTTTACATTGTTTCTTTCCAGCAGCTGGAATCGGGCAACATTACGCATGGCAGAACAAAGTTTGACCATGACCGGGGCAAGTTGTTGTTCATTAAACCACGGCAGACGGTAACTTTTAAAAATATCAAGTTAAGGGATGAATGCTTTCTGATATTAATCCATGAAGATTTCCTGGCTGGTACAGCGCTACATCATGAGATTAAAAAGTACGGCTATTTTGATTATGAGACCAATGAGGCCTTATACTTGTCACCCAGTGAGGAAGCGATGATCTGGAACCTGGTCACTACAATGGATAAAGAATACCGCAATAATACTGATGACTTTACCAAAGCGATCTTACTTAGCCATTTGGATACGCTACTTAAGTATGCACAACGTTTTTACAAACGGCAATTTACTAACCGTGCCGAGTTAACGGGTACCATAGCGACTAAGTTTCATGAGCTGCTCCAATCTTATTTCGAAACAAAAAAGACGGAGGAATCGGGCCTTCCCACAGTGACCTTCATGGCAGAAAGATTAAATTTTTCATCCCGCTACCTCAGCGATGTGCTTAAACAGGAAACAGGAAAAACCGCTCTTGAATTGATACATCTTTATATCATTACCGAGGCAAAGAACTTATTAAAGGAAGGTAGGATGAATATTGCGGAGATCTCTTATTCGCTGGGGTTTGAGAACCCTACATACTTTTCAAGGTTATTTAAGAAAGAAGCCGGTGTTTCGCCTATTTATTTCAGGGATCAATTTTTAAATTAAGAGCGTCTTATTTTCACCAGGTTATTTGTAATAATAGCAGCATCGTGCACTAAAAAATTAAAGGTGACATGTTTAATTATAACGGTCAATGGCTTTTTGGAGTTGCTGTTTCAACTGCTTTACCAAAATCCTCGGTCCCAATACTTTCATTTTAGCGCCAAAGCCCAGCAACTCGCGCTCCAGTTCAAAATTCAGGATTACCTTTATACTGAACACTTTACCCGTTTCATCTTCCCTCAGCAACTTTTGAGTATGGTGTAAAGGAACATTTTCTTTCCACTATTGCTTTCCGGATCACTTCAATGTACTCCAGCCCTTTCAGGTTATCATTCCTTTCAAAATCTATCACCGGAGCACTATGCGTCTTCTGCGAATAGATCTTATCTTCCAACTGCTTACCATTTCATTTAAATCAGCAAAATGGTTAAAGCCTTTAAACTGTTTTAACAAACCAGATACCTCAGTCAGTACCTGCATATCCTGCTGGTTCAGGGGGCTGTTAGCAATGCTGTAATTTTTATCACTATAGATATAATACTTCTTGTCGACCACAATAATTGGCGCTTCATACCCCAGCTTATTGCTGCGCATCATTTCCAGGTCGGCCTGTATAGTTCTCCTGCTTACACCAGTATCAATGCCCTGGTATTTCATAAAGCGCATCGCTGCATGCGTCAATAAGATCGTCGAGCGTCCATTTCTTATAGCGGTTTGCAGGCATTGATCAATAGTACGGTAGCGGATAAGAGCGTTTCTGTTGACAGGCATCAGTTCTGAAATTATTTTCAATGAAATTATGAATTATTTTTAACTGCGCAAATAGACTGCGCAGATGCTGTATTTCTTTGTATCAATAAAAATAATACAGTCATGGAAAAAGAGAAAATCAGTAACACCGAACTAACTGCCTTAGGTATCAACGATATAGAAATCTTGATAAACTTTAGTCGCGTAGCCAATGGTTTACTGAAACATAACGTAATGGGCAAATCTGAAATCCTTGCCAATTTAGAGGCACTCATCGAAGACCCTATGCCCTATGCTTTGAAGAAAGGCGGTAAGTTCGTAAATCTGGCCGAAGAGGTGATCGCCATGCGTAAGGAAGGTAAGTTTATCAAACAAGAACGCAGCAACTTTAAACTGAAAGAAGAAATAGCCGAGTTCCCGGTTTGGGGACTGGAGCATATCGAAGTGGGTGCCCTGGCACAAATGAGAACTGCTGTACAATTGCCTATTGCTGTTGCGGGTGCCCTTATGCCCGATGCGCATCAAGGTTATGGACTCCCTATCGGAGGAGTACTGGCTACTACCGCAAACACGATTATCCCGTTTGCAGTTGGAGTAGATATTGCCTGCCGTATGTGCCTGAGCATATTTGACCTGCCCGCAGAAGCCATTGATACTGAAACTGACAAATTGAAAAACATACTGGTTGACAATACCTATTTCGGCATAGGATGTACCACCAATTCTTATTTTGACAGTTCATTGTTCGACAGTGCCACCTGGAATGAGACCAAGGTAATCCGTTCCCTGAAGGATAAAGCTTATGCGCAATTGGGTACAAGCGGTACCGGAAACCACTTTGTGGAATGGGGCGAACTGACCATTAGCGAGGGTGCCCTGAACGATGTCCCTGCAGGCAGGTACCTGGCCTTATTATCGCATTCCGGTTCACGTGGATTTGGCGGCGCCGTGGCAGACCATTATAGCAAAATCGCTATGGTTAAAACAAAGCTGCCTTCCGAAGCGAAACATTTGGCCTGGTTGGATCTGGATAAAGATGAAGGCCAGGAGTACTGGATCGCTATGCATCTAGCCGGTGAATATGCAAGTGCAAACCACCACGAGATTCACAACAAGATTGCCCGTGCTTTAGGGATTAATCCGATTACAAGGATTGAAAACCACCATAACTTTGCCTGGAGAGAACAACTGGCCGACGGTACCGAGGTCATGGTACACCGTAAAGGTGCCACACCGGCAGGCGAAGGTGTATTGGGAATTATCCCCGGAAGTATGAGCACCCCAGGTTTCCTGGTACGTGGAAAAGGTAACGCAACCAGTATCAATTCGGCCAGCCACGGTGCAGGCCGTTTAATGAGCAGAAGCGCAGCTTTTAAAACACTGGATAAAGGTTTAATCGCGGCCAATCTGGTAGAAAAAAGAATCACCCTGATGGGAAGTGATGTAGACGAAGCCCCGATGGCCTATAAAGATATCCATGCAGTAATGGCCGCGCAAAATGACCTGATTGAGGTACTTGCGAAGTTTGAGCCGAGGATAGTGCGCATGGCCAATCCCAAAGAAAAGCCAGAAGATTAAAAAATAATTTAAAATAATTACTACCGCGCAGATACACTGCGCAGTTGCTTTCAACCTTTGTATTAACAAAAAGATAAAAGGAGGTTCCAGATGAAATTTAACCTGTTAAGCAGAATAAAAAACCAAACGTTAAACCACGAAGGTGCAAAAGCGTTTGTGATGACACCAGAGATGGAGCTCTATTCCACTGTAGTGACATGGAGCCTAAACGATTCCTTTTACGAAAAGAACGAAACACGAATAGAACGTCTCCGTATACTGATTGCCAAATGCGCCCCCCTATTTGTAGGTAAACTGGCCGTATATGCCAGGACTAAAATGTATATGCGCTCTGTACCGCTGGTTTTGGTAACAGAATTGGCCAGGCTGCACTCTGGCGATAATTTAGTCGCCAGAGTTACCGATGGTGTGATCGGCCGTGCAGACGAGATCACAGAGCTCCTGGCTTGCTATGAATTGCTGAACGAGCGTAAAGGCACTAAAAAGCTAAACCGTTTGTCAAAGCAATTGCAAAAGGGCTTATCCGCTGCGTTTAACCGTTTCGATGAGTATCAGTTTGGTAAATACAACCGTGATGGTGCCATTAAATTGCGTGATGCTTTGTTTCTGGTTCACCCAAAAGCAAAGGACGAGTCGCAGCAACTGCTCTTCAACAAAATAGTGTCGGGTGATCTGCAAACGCCTTATACCTGGGAAACAGAACTTTCTGCATTGGGCCAAATGAATTATGACAGTAATGAGGTAAAAGCCACGACATTCCGTGCCAAATGGGAGAAGCTGATAGATAGCGGCAAACTAGGTTATATGGCCCTGTTGAGAAACTTGCGCAACATCCAGGAAGCTGGTGTAAGTTACACGCACTTTGAAAAAGTATGTGCACGCTTAAGCGATGCCACAGCAGTTGCAATGGCTAAACAGTTTCCATTCCGTTACCTGGCTGCATATCGTGAGCTGATTAATCCTGCTGCAATGCCGGCCAGGCAAGGCTTTGTAAAAAACTAACAGCTTTGGTACAGAGCGAAAATAAAGGATACACCGGCTACTTGCTGGATGCTTTGGAAAAGGCAGTTCAGGCCAGTGCAGCAAACATCAAAGGTTTTGATGAGGAAACACGTGTGCTTATTGCCTGCGACGTTTCGGGATCTATGCAGACACCTGTATCGGCAAAGTCCAGGATCCTGCTGTACGATGTGGGATTGATGCTCGCTATGCTTTTGCATTCACGTTGTAAAAACGTTGAGGTCGGTATGTTTGGTGATTCCTGGAAAACAATCACAGTGCCACGTACCAACATACTGAGCAATGTGCAGGAGTTTTACCGTCGCGAAGGTGAAGTGGGCTATGCGACCAATGGCTATCTGGTAGTCAAGGATATCTTATCCCGCAGGGTTAAGATGGATAAAGTGATGCTGTTTACAGATGGCCAGTTGTGGGACTCGTCAGGATCTGGCAGTAAAATACAAACCTTGCGGTTGCGCTACAAGGCAGAAGTATCGCCAGCTGCAAAACTCTATCTGTTCGATTTGCAGGGCTATGGCCGCGCACCATTGCAAATACTGAGTAATGGCGTTTACCTGATCGCGGGTTGGAGCGATAAAGTTTTTGAAGTGCTGGCCGCTTTGGAAAATGACGAATCCGCATTAGATGCGATCAATAAAATAGAATTATAAATCAGGTATGGGGAAGATTAACGCCCCATACCTTTAAAAGAGATTAAAATAAGGATGCCGTAGAAACGGGTTACTTCGCGCCATTGGAGGGGGTGGGCAGTGTTGCGCAAGCAGTGCTGTGGGTTCGAGTCCCAAAAGCGGTCCCCCGTCCCGAATCGCTTGTTGCTCCTTATAAAATATAAAAGAAAGTGCCGTAGATAAGTGATACTTCGAATCTTAACGACCAGGTCGCCGGTTCGATTCCGGCCATTGGCGTAGCCAGTGTAGCTCAGTTTGGTTAGAGCAGGAACACCGTAAGGTGTATTTCACTTGTTGCTTTTTGCCTTTCTTTTTAAAGAAATTAAAGTATTAAGGTGCCGTAAATATGCGTACTTCGTGTCACCGGTTCGACTCCGGTCTTAAGTGCAAACTGATGTAGCTCAGGTGGTAGAGCAGTAAAATCGCATATTGAATTTTAGCCCTTAACTAAAAAAAGAAGATGCCGTAGACCAGTGATACTTCGCCCGTCACGCAAAATCAGGCACTGGTTAATTGTTGCTCTTGAGAATATAAATGATCATCTCCCTGGATTAACTCAATAAGTTTCTTATTAAAACAACAAAAGAAAATACTTTTATGTAAAAATTATATTTAACATAATTAAAAACATATTATTGAATGCTATTTAACCCCACCCACCGAATGATGAATATTTTACTAAAAAAAACAACATTTCTTTCTATACTGATTATCTTAACAAATTTTATATCCTGTAAAAAGGATTCTAGTATCTATATTACAGTCGAAACAAACAGCAGATTCAGTTATGATGCAAAAAAAGTCGATTCAAACATGATTAGGAATAATGGAAAAACTTCCTACTATACCAATCCTGAAGGAGGGTGTACTGGATATATTGATTACAAATATGGCTTTATCTTAGCTAACCCAAATTTCGACAATTATTTAGACCCATTTAAAGCACGTTTCAGGGAACATTTACAGACTAATCTTAATATATATGAACAAGGATATTTTGTAGTGACACAAGATAATATACAATTCAGTGGCGTCAACTCTCAATGGAATTATACCAATTATAACCAGTATTTCATTATGGCATTTCGAGAGACAGAAAATGAGTTGCAGCTAGGGGTAGTTTTAGACGCAAATAGGATAACATTAAATCCTTTTGGAATTCAATGTTCACAAACCAGCCCACCAATAACAATATCCAATCCAACTCCCGGAGAAGATGAAGGTGGAAGTGGAGGCGGTACATCCCCACTCTTTATTCTTAACTTAAATGATCGTCTCTTATACCCTTCTCTTGCTAAGATCATCGATAATTTATACAATAAGGTAAAAAAAGATACAAAATTAATGTCTGCTTTAATAGAATATTCAAATCTTAGTGAGCAATCCATCTTACAAGACATGAAGACAGGCCAAGGACCAACTATACGGGTTGTACCTAAAAGCCAATTGATGGGTGGAGCAATAGCAGAATTTGATCATGCAAATATGACTATTAAATTCAGTGATGAAGCTGCATACGACTCAAATTATTTCTCAACAACTTTTCCAACAGCGACAGAATTTTACCTTACCGCTTGTATTTTACATGAATATATACATTTTGGGGAGAACATGACTCAAATATTTATTGGACACGCTGGAAGATTAGACGACGCCGGCTTCCAATTTGAAAACAAATACTATGGTGGCAGATTAGAATATAATAAAGTAACCGGCATAGTAACATATTACCCACTATAAAACATTTATATGAATCACAGATCGAAACACTACTTAAAGCTATATATCATATTCAACATTCTGATTTTCCTATCATGTGAAGTAAAAAAGACAGATCCCCGCATTAAAACGGAAACAAGAGCGCTGTTAGAATTCTATATAGCAAAAGATCTTCAAAGGGACTCTATTTATTTATCGAAAACACCAATAATATTCCAAACAGAACAATGTGTTAATCAAATAATTAACAGTCATAAAGATATAAATCTAACAGCAAGACAAATTCTTGAACAAACAGGTGCAGATACGATTCAATGGAACAATGACCTTATACCCAATGCAAAAATACTAAATGAGAAAGGTCTTATAAAATTTCAAAATTTGGTTGAATCCAATAAGACCAAAGAAGGCAATTTTATGATATCACACCCAATTTTTTTTAATGACTTTCACCTAGCTATAATGAAGGTTAGCTTCTATTGTGGAAGCCGATGCGGACAATCTGGGACACTTGTTTTTGAGAAGAAAAATAATGAATGGCATCTACTTAAAACATACTGTACCACCATTTCCTAACCCGTCGATATTAACAATAAAATCTGTCCAATCAACATGTATATATCGGTGATTTAGTGCGGAACTCTGGTGTACCTTCGTCGGAATATCTACTGTATTGATATGGACGAATATCTTGGCCTTGCATCCAATAGTAAGCAGGCACATATCGCTGTTCCTTTACTCAACAAGTGCATGAAAGCTGGCTGCCGCGGATTGCTGTTTGTAATGCTCGGCTATGCGCCTGAAGAATGCTCATTAAACCAACTGCTAAATCTTTGCGATCTTGTAGATGTCCGTTTTCAAAATATCATTCCTTTATTGACTAGCAATGACCAGTATGATTATGAGGTACTGATGAATGGAAGCTGGCAAGGCAAATATGGAGAAGACAGAGAACCAATGATCCCTTATTTGTATAAGTACTGTGATGATTTTACAAAGTTGACTAAGCTG
>JAATFQ010000233.1 GCA_015655115.1 Sphingobacteriales bacterium | reverse complement strand
CTGGAACTGACCAATATCCAGACTAATGAAGTGGTTTGGATCGGGGAAAAGAAAATCGCCAAATACGTAAAGAATTAATCCTATTGGCTTCTGCAGACCTGATTTAGCATGATATTATGCGAATGAATATTTTCAGAGCATCAACTCTTTGTGGATTGATGCTCTTTCTTTTTGGCTGTGCCAGTTATAACGATCGCGTTCTGCCTTACTTAAAGCAGATTGGTGATGGTAATTATATGCAGGCTGCGAAAGAGCTCGACAAGAATAGTTTGTTAAGCAAGCCGAGGAACAGGTTGCTCTTTTTAATGGAAAAAGGAAAGGTAAGCCATCTGGCAGGAGATTATCAGAATAGTAACCTGTATTTTAATGAAGCTGATCAATTATTGGAAAATGGGCTGGGTGGTGTAGTTGACGCTACGATTGGAACTTTGGTCAATCCTATGACCCAGGTTTATAAAGGTGAGGACTTTGAAAAGTTTATGATCCATTATTATAAAGCGTTAAATTATCTCTATTTACATCAGACGGAGGATGCCATTGTTGAGGCCCGGCGTATTAGTCTCCAGACGCAGGAACAAGGCGATAAGTTTAATGATAAGGATAGCCGTTATTCAAAAGATGCTTTTTCTTTGATGCTTCAGGGATTGTTATATGAAAGTGCTAATGATGTAAATAATGCATTTATAGCTTACAGGAATGCTGCCGACGTTTATCTTGCCAGTCCGGATTCTGTTTACTATGGTGTTAAAATCCCAAAGACACTAAAGGAGGATTTGCTCCGTACGGCTTATCAGAATGGATTTACATCTGAGGTAGGCAAATATGAAAAGGCTTTTAATGTGAAATACCATTATAAAAAGGCTCCTGAAGGCGGAGAGCTGATATTTTTCTGGGAGAATGGAATAGTACCTGCCAAACAGCAAAAAGAATTTTTCTTCTCGCTGATCAAAGACAGTAATGGTGATATGGTATTTAGCGACGGAAATGTAGTTGTTCCGTTTTATAACTATGATAGCAAGAAAGTACGGTCGGCTTCGGTACAGTCGCTGCGCGTAACTTATCCGGTATATGTGGCTAAACCTTCTTATTTTAAAACTGCTCAGCTGAGTGACACATTGGCTTCTGTAACCTTCGAAAAGGCTGAAGATATCAATGTCCTTGCGGTTAAGACCCTTGATCAACGCTTTGTAAAGGAAATGGGGAAAACGCTTTCGCGTTTGGCTGTAAAGAAAAGTGCAGAATATATACTTAGTGAAAGTGGTAAAAATGCGGGCAAAAATGGAAAAGATGATGCCCTCCTTACGGGTCTGGGATATGGAATGCAGCTGTATAGCCTGCTTTCCGAAAAATCTGATACCCGGAACTGGCAATCACTTCCGGATGAAATTAATTATGCACGTATACCGCTGAAAAAAGGGGACAATACAATATCATTACGGTTGCAGGGAGCAAATGGGCAGGAAGAAGTAAAAACTATTCATGTTCAAGGCACTGGTGGACTAAAGTTTTATAATTATTCTACGCTTCGTTAATAGCGCTTTTCTGATGTTCCTCTTAGGTCTGATGTGCATCGTCTGCCAGATCTTAGTGCCTGTCAATTTCTCCTGGTTGATCGCATCTTATCTCTATTTTCTTTCTATAAAAGGCTAACAATATTATCTTTAGGTATTAAAACTTTAATAGGATATATTATTGAATATATAAAGGATTAATTCAGAGATGAATTACATAGACTTTGGTATTTATCCTAGGAAATTCTCAAATTTGCCCTCTATTTTGTGATTTGCAGAAAAAACTTTTTTGAAAATACGTAACAAATGTATTTTTGAGTGTACTAAATGATGCATTCATTCCAATTTCATCGTAGATATGATGACAAATGGTACATGTTTCATTACGAATTATTTATATACGATAAAATGAGAAAATTTATACTTCTATTTGTGCTTGCAGCGATAATAACCCAGGCGAAAGCCCAGTTTGCCTTAGGAGGAGGCGCTGCGAAGGTAACTGTGTTGGGTCACATCAATGCGGTGATTTTAGACTCTGCAACTAAAAAGCCAATTGACTATGCTTCTGTATCATTGATCAGGCTGAAGGATAAAAAATCTGTCAATGGAGCGATAACGGATAGTAAGGGAAAGGTTAGTTTACAAAATGTTGCTCCCGATCGTTACAGTCTGTCTGTTGGCTTTATGGGCTACAGGACTAAATCTGTGCCGGTTAATACTACACCCGAAAAACCAGATCTGAATGCGGGTACTATTCTTATGGTCAGCATAGAGAGTAGTTTAAAAGAGGTATCTATCGTGGGCACTACGCCGATGATAGAGAATAAGATAGACAAACTGGTTTATAACGCAGAGCAGGATGTGACAACAGCAGGAGGAAATGGAGGTGATGTAATGCGTAAAGTTCCCATGGTTACTGTGGATATTGATGGCAATCCCACTGTGAGGGGAGCGGCCGTGAGGGTGCTCATTAACGGAAAGCCATCCGGAACGATGTCTAACAGTGTCGCTGATGCTTTAAAAATGATTCCGGCTGAGGAGATTAAAAGTATAGAAGTGATTACCAGTCCTTCAGCGAAATATGATGCTGAAGGAGCCGGAGGGATTATCAATATTATCACGAAGAAGAAAACTGCAGAAGGAATTAACGGTAATGCAAGTGCCTCGGCAGGTACGCGCCAGAATAATGGCAATTTTAGTTTGAATATTAAAAAAGGGCGGCTGGGGATCAATACGAATTTCGGGGGACAGTATGCTATTCCTCAGGACACGAGGTTTGAGGCGCTGAATGAAAATTTCACCAGCGGAACGTCTATTCTGCAGGAAGGAACAACAAAGGCTAAAAGATATAGTTATAATGGAGGTGCTGGTCTGGACTATGATATCAATGCCTATAATAGTCTTTCTACCACGATCAAGTATACCGATTTCTCTACGGGTTCTGATGGTACTTTTAATGTTAACAATAGCTCTCCGGCAGCAACGGTCAGCTATCTTCGTTATTCAAAGAATAATTTTGCCAGTAACAATGTAGATTGGAGTGCTGATTACAGGCATACGACAAAAAAGCAGGGTGAGGAATTTTCCATTTCAGGACAGGCAAGTTTTGGACGTAACAATACCGAATTCAATACCTACAATATGTTTGAAGGTACGGGAAGTACTACACCCACAACGGGAGATAATACAGGTAAGAATAACGAATATACGCTGCAGTCTGATTATACTTATCCTTTCACTAAAGACCTGATTTTGGAAACAGGAGTTAAAGGGATATTCCGGAATATAAAAAGTAAGTATGAGAGCAGCGATCAGGACTTCGATTATACACAGGATGTTGGGGCAGGATATGGAGTGCTGAGCTTTAAGCTCTCCAAAAATATCGATGTAAAGGCAGGATTAAGAGCAGAGTATACTGATATTCATGGTGTATCGGGCTCTTCGCTTAATTTCAAAAATGACTATTTTAATCTTTTTCCCAGTGCCATTATATCTCAGAAATTAAAAGGAAGCTCTACATTAAAGCTGAGTTATAATAAGCGTGTACAACGTCCCAGCTTAACTTTTCTCAATCCTTTCCTGAACAGGACGGACCCTGAAAACCAGTCACAGGGAAATCCTAACTTAAAGCCGGAATTAAGCAATATGATTGAGCTTGCCTATTCTACTTTTATTAAAGGGTCGGTGATCAATGCATCTGTATTTTACAGGGAAACTCAGGATGTGATTGAAAACCTGTTTTACCCAGATCAGAAACTCACTACCTACACTAACATCGGGAAGAATAAGTCGTACGGAGCAAATGTATTCGCTTCTTATAATCCATTACCTAAATGGACCCTGATGGGAAACTTTAGCTTAAGTACTTATGATGTAAGAAATGAGATCACAGATGTGAGAACCGGTGTATATGCAAACTACAATATTTTTGGCAGGTCCGCCATTTCCTTTAAAGGAGGCTGGAATACAGAGCTTTTCGGCGTATACAGTGGTTCAAAAAGGACCTTTCAGGGAACCACCGGGGCCATGTCATTTTATGGTGGGGCCTTTAAGAAAGACATCATGAAGAAAAAGGCAACAGTAGGGGTAAACATGCTGAATGTATTTTCGCGTGATTTACATATCGAAACCAATAATAAGGGTACCGACTTTGTTCAGCGTACAAATATCTATTATCCGCTGCGCTCTTTTGGTGTTAACTTCAGCTATAAGTTTGGTAAAATGAACTTCAATCCGCAGACAAAAAAGAAAAAAGGGGTGAATAATGACGATCTGAAGCAAGATGAAAACGGTGCAGGAGGTTTAGGTGGGGGGATGCCGCAAAAGCAATAATATTACTTCTTTTTAACAGTTTTTAAGATCATCCAGCTAAGTCCGTTTATCGTGTAGCCAGAGATATTGTTTTGTAACATCGTCACCGACTGGTCGTACAGAATCGGGACGACAGAAGCATTTTCTATGACCATATTATCCATTTGGTGATAAGTGGCGAAGCGCTTTTTTTGATCCGTTTCGTAGTAGCTGCGATCGAACAGGCGGTCGAACTCTTTGTTAAAATAACCCGTATAGTTAGGGCCATAGGGGACTTTATTTCTGGAATAAAATACCGAGAGGTAATTCTCTGCATCGGCGTAATCGGCAATCCATGATCCTCTGAAGAAGTTGACTTCATTTTTCGCCATCAGCTCACGTAGGCTGGCGCTGGGGGCTACATCTACTTTTACCCTGATGCCCAATGAGTTCAGCTCTCCCTGGATAAATTCTATTAAATCTTTATAAGTAGTAGAGGTAGTGAGCGTTACCTCTGGCATACCTTTTCCATTTGGGAATCCTGCTTCGGTAAGTAATGCAGCAGCCTTAACAGGATCATAATGATAGCCTTTAACCAATGTACTGTCGAATCCCGGCATCCCCTTCGGAACAAACCCGGAGGTAGCGGGGGTGCCGATACTATTTCTCAGATATTTAATCAGCTTTTGTTTGTCGATGCCGTAGTTTATAGCCTGGCGCACTTTCTTGATGATCAAAGGCGAATTCCTGGCAACAGATTTTGAGGTGTCTACCAGAATGCCAAGGTATTCTGTACATAAATAGGCCCCTTTGATCAGCTGGAATTTTCCTGCATATTTCTTTGTCCTGTGCCCGCTTTTTGTTAAGATGTCATCCCTGTAGCTGCCATCAACGCCATAGAAAAAATCGAGGTCCTTTTTAATGAAATTCATAAAAGCACTTTGCTTATCGCTGATGAAGGATACTTTTACGGCGTCCAGGTAGGGAAGCTGCACATTATTTTCTTTTTCCCAGTAGTGTTCGTTTTTCAATAGCACCAGCATTTCTTCTTCTTTCCAGTATTTAAACTTAAAGTGGCCTGTGCCTATAGGGTGGCTACGGAAATCTTTACCGTAATGGTCGGCCACTTCCCGTGGCACTACGCTGCAATATTGTGTGCAGAGCAGATTGAGAAAAGCAGGGAACGGTCTGATGAGCCTGATGGCGAAAGTGGTATCATTCAGAGCGGTGAAATTATGGATATCTTTAACTTTATCACTGAAGATCCAGCCACCCGAAGAAGCTACTTTGGGGTCAATTAAGCGGTTAAAGCTATAAATGAAGTCTGCTGCAATAACTTTTCGGCCTTTGCCGTTTTTAAATAATGGATCATCATGAAAGAAGACATCGCTGCGGAGGTGAAACGTGTAGTTGAGTCCGTCGGCAGACATTTCCCATGTTTTCGCAATGCATGACACAGGGTTGAGCTGCTGGTCTACCTGTACCAGTCCGTTGAAGATCTGGTTGATCATCCAGATGGCCTGCTGGTTCCTTGCAAAAGCAGGGTCGAGTGAAGTGAGGCTCTGGTCGAAGTTGATGTTGAATACTTTTTTATCCTGATGACCAGTATTGCTGCTGCAGCCCCAGATGCTGAGGATACATAAAGTGAAAAAAATATTTTTAATAATTAGAGGCATCAGTTAAGGAATACTATTTTTGCACAAAATAATAAATTAATTCTTATGTCTTTTTTAAATGCGGTTATAAATAATATTGAAGATGAAGATCTGCGTGAAGCGCTTCAGGAGCGGATAGATATAATCCTGCATAAGATCAAGTTTATGGATAAAGTTCCCGTAGCCGTATTGGATAGCTATAACAACCCAAGCAGACTGCTGGATGTGGTTATTGAGTCGGCCGGTGGCGAAATCAGTCCTGATGTAATGGAGGCTCAGATCATTATTTATCATGAACAGCGGGTAGGTATGCTGGAAATGATGGGTATTCTTCCTTCTCTTTTAAATCATGAATGGCCGGCCGTGAAATATAGGAAAGTTTATATTCTTGACGATCATTCTGCTTACCTGAGCGACCCTCAGCATTTTGTCAATACCCTGGAAGATGTTGCAGAGGTATTACACTATGGCTATTTTGTATTTGGCAATGAGGGCAAAACCTGGACTGGATTTGCGATTTAGATACAGGTGTGATTTAGAAGGTCATAAATTTGTTTTTAGAGGTCTGTAGATTGTTTTCAGAGGCTCGTAGACTGTTTTTAGAAAGCAATAAACTTATCCATCTGCTCTGAGGTAAACTGCAGTGTATCTTCTTTGTATAAAGCCTGATTTTCGTTCAGCTCAGCTTTAATGGCAGAAATGTGCAGTCTCAGCGGCATTATATGGAGATGCAGGTAACCGCAAACGCCACCGAAATGATCTACTCCCCGTATATTTCCGTATTTTCCGGATGATATGCCAACCAGGCATGCTTTTTTTTCATAGAAGCTTTCGGGGAAGCTGCAGGCATCAATAAATGTTTTTAAAACTCCGGGGAAACTACCGTTATATTCAGGGATAATGAAGATGAATTTGGTGCTCAGCGTGATCATCTCCTGGATTTTTGCAAATTCTTCAGACCTTTTTCCATAAAGGTCTGAAACAATAAGGCTGTCAGGTAAATCCTGCAAATCCAGCAGATTGGTGGTTAGTCCTTTTAAAGCTAAGGTATCCCTATAATATTTTGCGACTTTCAGCGTATTGCTATTGGGTCTGTTAGTTCCGGAAATGATGGTGACCATGTAATAATTGTTAATAAGATGTTTAAAACACTTAAGTGTTTAACATTGATATTGTCATTTAGTTTGTATCTTAGCTAATTGTTAAAAAGCCCTTAAATATAGGTAAAAGTAGTATTTTTTGATAAAGAAATCTAGTTCACAAATTCTCAGGAAAATAATTAATAATTATTAAACAGGTTAAATGAGTAAAATTATTGCATTGGCAAATCAAAAAGGTGGTGTAGGTAAAACAACTTCATCTATAAACTTAGCCGCCAGTCTGGCCGTATTAGAATACAGAACTTTATTGGTAGATGCTGATCCTCAGGCCAATTCAACATCAGGTATTGGTTTTGATCCAAGGAGCATAAAGAACAGTATTTACGAGTGTATCATTAATGATGTGGAGCCTTCAGAGGCGATCCAGAAAACTGAGACACCGAATCTTGATCTGTTACCTGCACATATTGACCTTGTAGGGGCTGAAATTGAAATGATCAACCTGCCAAACAGGGAATATAAAATGAAGGCTGTTCTGGAGAAAATAAAAGACCAGTATGATTTTATCATTGTGGATTGTTCTCCGTCGTTAGGCTTAATTACGATAAATGCATTAACAGCCGCCGATTCAGTAATTATTCCTGTACAATGTGAATATTTTGCATTGGAAGGCTTAGGGAAGTTATTGAACACGATAAAGATTGTTCAAAACCGGTTAAACCCTGAGCTGGAGATCGAGGGTATTTTATTAACTATGTACGATGTCCGTTTACGCTTGTCCAATCAGGTAGTGGAGGAAGTAAGAACTCATTTTCAGGATCTCGTTTTTGATACTATTATTCAACGAAATACACGCCTAAGTGAGGCCCCAAGTTATGGTGTGTCTGTAATTATGCATGATGCAAACTGTAAAGGTGCCATCAATTACCTGAATCTCGCCCGCGAGATTGTCCGCAAAAATGGATTGGTAAAGGAAATTGAAGGTATAACTACTGCAACTATTTAAAATTAATTAAATGACATCTTTTCAGCGAAAAACAGGTTTAGGAAGAGGATTGAGTGCGCTTTTAGATGACTCTGATGCTGCATTTCCTCCTAAAAACGCGATAAACCCGGTTAGTGAAACCGAGCAGAAGCCCCGGGCTGAGTTAAGTGGCAGTTCAAATCCTATCGGGCATATCCTGATCAGTGATATTGATACTAATCCTTATCAGCCGAGAACTGAGTTTGATCAGGTGGCTTTAAATGAGCTTGCCGATTCGATCAGGGTACAGGGATTGATACAGCCGATCACGGTCAGGAAGTCTGAAAATGGTAAATATCAGCTGATTTCCGGGGAGCGTCGTTTAAGGGCCTGCAAGCTGGCCGGATTAAAAGATATTCCTGCGTATATCCGCAGTGCCAATGATCAGCAGATGCTGGAGATGGCATTGATAGAAAATATTCAGCGTGAGAATCTGAATGCTATAGAAGTAGCATTAAGCTTTCAGCGAATGCTTGAAGAGTGTAACCTCAAGCAGGAACAACTGAGCGAGCGTGTAGGAAAAAACAGGTCTACAATAACCAACTACCTGCGCCTGCTGAAATTGCCTCCTGCTATCCAGATTTCTATCCGCGACCAGAAAATATCGATGGGCCATGCCCGGGCACTGATCAATGTGGAAGAGGCCGATAAGCAGTTGTTTATCCATCAGGAAATTATAGATAAAGGACTGTCGGTCCGCAAGGTAGAGGAACTGGTAAGGAGTATCAATAGTCTTCAGCTAAAGCCTAAAACAACTCTGCAGCCTGCCGGCGTGTCTTTTGAATACCAAAAACTACAAAAAGATCTGGCTTCGAGATTTGCCACCAAGGTTAAGCTCAAAGTAGGTACAAATGGAAAGGGAGCTATTGAAATTCCATTTGTTTCTGATGATGATCTGAGCAGAATATTAGAATTATTAGACTGGTAATGTCAAAAATCCTGTTGTTATCGGTTTTATTGTTTTTTACTATCCGGGTGGTCAAAGGACAAGATAAAATTACTATTAAAGGCGATAGTGCTGTCAGGGATGCGAAGCCTGATACTGTTAAATATGTCAACCTGGGGAAAATTGCGGCCCGTAAGGCGGTTTTCAGATCCATGATTATTCCTGGCTGGGGACAGGCAGGGAATGGCCTGAACTTTTACCGCGGACTAAAGATTGCTGCTATCTATACCGGAGGCACGATGCTTGCCCTTTCTTATATAGACAATAACAATAATTACCATCAATATCTTGCCGAAGTTCAGTACAGAGCTATACATGGAGATCAGCCAAAACCAGGTAATGGCTTAGAAGGCTATTCTAATACCGCCGGGATTACCACTGCCAAAGAAATTTTCAGGAGGAACAGGGAGGTTGTTGTTTTCTCTTTTATAGCTTTATATGCTGTGAATATTATTGAAGCTTATGTTGATGCCAGGTTGAAATATTTCGACATAGGCAATGAATCGGCTCTGAAGTTCTCTCCGACAATGATCAACTCAAATACTATGTATGGTTATCATTCTTTTGCTCCCGCGCTGAAGATCTCCCTTAGACTATAAAAAACGGCAGAAAGATACTCCTGAATTTCAATTGATAAACTTTAAACAAATAGATAAAAATGAATATAGCTTTAATCGGTTACGGTAAAATGGGTCAGATTATTGAGCGCTTTGCCGTTGAACGTGGTCATGAGGTAGTACTCAAAATCAGTGTTGATAATTTGGATGACCTGACTACAGCTAATCTAAAAAAGGCCGATGTTGCCATAGATTTCAGTGCCCCTGATGCTGCAATTGGAAATATATATGCTTGCTTTGATGCCAATGTGCCCCTTGTGGTTGGTACTACAGGATGGTATGGTCAGCTGCAGCAAATTAAAAATGAATGTTTGAGTGGTAACAATTCTTTATTATATGGGTCAAACTTCAGTATAGGGGTAAATCTTTTTTTTCATATCAATGAGGTACTGGCAAAACTGATGAATAATTATCCAGCTTATGAGGTACAGGTAGAGGAAATCCACCATACTCAAAAGCTTGATTCTCCAAGCGGCACAGCCATGACGCTGGCTGAAGGTATTATTGACCAGGTTGAACGTAAATCTGAATGGGTAAACGAGCTTGAAGGCCAGAATGTAGCGGGAGTGCTGAAGAAAGAGCAATTGCTGATCTTATCCGACAGGATTGAAAATGTACCGGGGACACATACGGTAATTTATAGTTCTGAAGTTGATGAGATTGCCATTAAACATACTGCCCATAGTCGCGCAGGTTTTGCCCTGGGAGCTGTCATTGCCGCAGAATGGCTGCAACATAAACAGGGATTTTATAATATTTCGGATATATTTAATTTTAAATAATACAACATATGAGTTTAAAGTTCTGGCAAAAAAATACTGATGCCCAGCCTAAAAAGAAAAAAACTAAAAGCAGGGAGTGGTTTGACGCCATTATTTTTGCTGTAATTGCGGCGACAATAATAAGAGTGTTTTTTATTGAAGCTTATACTATCCCCACAGGATCTATGGAGAAGTCCTTGCTTATCGGAGATTTCCTGTTTGTCAGTAAGGTGAATTATGGTGCAAGAATCCCCATGACGCCTGTAGCCTTTCCTTTTGCGCATCATACTATGCCTATTACGGGTACAAAAGCATATTATGACGGTGTGCAATGGAAATACCGCAGACTGCCTGGTATCCAGGAGATTAAAAGGAATGATGTTGTTGTTTTTAATTTCCCTGATGGTGATACTGTAGCCCTGGAAGCACAGGATCGCGATTATTATGATATGGTACGCTCTATTGGCCGGCAAGCTGTTCAAAGTCAGTATACAATTGTAAGCAGGCCTGTGGATAAAAGGGAGAATTATATTAAGCGCTGTATTGGTATCAGTGGCGACGTGTTAAGCATGAAGGATGGCTTGGTTTCGATTAATGGAAAAGCTGAACCGATGAAAAATACCGGACAGATCGATTATGCTGTCCAATTCAAAACCAATGATATTAACTTCAGTGTGTTTGAGGATATGGGCTTTGTGATTGACAGGGATATCAGCGGGCTCTCGGCAAATACTTATAAATTTATAGGTACTCCAGACATGATGGCTGAAGTTAAGAAACTCGACTTTGTTCTTTCTGTTAAACCTTATACTGCACCGAAAGAGGTGTATGAATCAAGCATCTTTCCACAAGATCCTAACCGGAAATGGAATGTCGATAACTGGGGACCTGTGCTCATTCCTAAAAAAGGATGGACAGTAAAATTGGATAGTTTAACTATGCCAATGTATATCAGGGCAATATCTATTTATGAAGGTAATAAAGTAGAAAAGGTTGGTAATGGCTGGACGATCAATGGTACAAAAGCGGACAGTTATACATTCAAAATGAATTATTACTGGATGATGGGTGATAACAGGCATAACTCCCTGGATTCAAGGTATTGGGGCTTTGTTCCTGAAGACCATGTTGTTGGTAAAGCGCTGTTTATCTGGATGAGCTATGATACGAATGCTTCGTTTTTTGGAAAGATCAGGTGGAGCAGGATCTTTAGAGGAATTCATTAGACTGAAGAGATGACCAGTTTCTAATAGATTTGGAATTCATTTCATAAAAAAAGGATGTACAATTTTCTGTCTGGAATATTTGCCTAAAGGGGCAAAAACTCCTAGGTCAGAAAATCGTATATCCTTTTTTTATGAGAGATTAATCTGTAGCATGGCCCGTTATCCGGGAAAAGGACTATGGATTTATAGATCGATATTTAGATATTTCTTCTTTATTGTATGATGCTCTATTGTTCTATATAATGATTGTAATTATTGGTATGTTCTATAGGGTTTGTAATGGATGTGTTCTCTACGATGGTTGTAACAGGTATTTTCTATATGATGATTCTAATTGAGATGTGCTGTATGATAATTGCAATTGATTTCTCTGTTACGGGATCTTTTTATCATGGAGATTTAAAAAAACGGAAGTGATGTTTGCTAGCCTAGGACTTTTGCCCCTTCAGGCAAATATTCCAGCTAGCAAACATCACTTCCGTTTTTAAATCCTTTTAAAAATCTTACAATCTACTTAATCCCAATTTATCAGCCAATATATTCAAATCCTGAACAACCGCATCAATCAATGGAATCCCCGAAACCACACGTTCCTGTTCAAAAGCAAATTCCGGTTCACCGGGAATAATAACCCTTTTATCAGGATCAATAGTTTTAGCACTTTTAAAACGCTCAATCCAGTTATCCAGGTGATTCTTGAAATCCGCTGCCGGACGAAATCCATCAATGCGCATGGCACCAAAGAAGTGCCCGATCCCTTCACCAACAGGATCGGTTGGCGGATCCAGGAAAGCCACAAAAGGAGGTACCCAGGGCCCGTAATTAGCGCCCGAAAGCACCGCAGTTAAAATATCTACAGTAGCACTCAGTCCGTAACCCTTATGACTACCATGGTCCTTATCGCTGCCTAAAGGAAGTAAAGAACCACCAGCTTTCAATTCATTAGGATCCGTAGAACTATTCCCGTTCTTATCCTGTGCCCAGCCCTCCGGAATAGGGTGATTTGCCCTGCTTGCAATCTCCAGTTTGCCATTTGCAGCGGCGGCAGTAGCCATGTCCACAACAACAGGCGGGTATTTGCCGGCAGGGAAAGCATAGCACATTGGATTAGTACCCAGTAACCTTTCACTGGAATACGTTGGTGCTACCAGAGGGCTCGCATTTGTCATGCTGATGCCGATCATGTCCTGTTCTACAGCCAGCAGAGCATGGTATCCGGCAATCCCGAAATGATTGGAATTTTTAACAGCCACCCAGCCGCTGCCGTAAATTTTTGCTTTTTCTATGGCAACCTTCATGGCAAATGGGGCAACCACCAAACCTAAGCCACCATCGCCATCCACCGTCGCCGTTGTCGCCGTTTCATGCACCATGCGGATATCCGGTGTAGTATTAATTCTTTCTTTTTCCCATAAGCGGATATAACCACTTAATCTGGCTACGCCATGAGAATCGATACCTCTGAGGTCTGACCGTATCAGCACATCAGCAGCCAGTGCTGCGTCAGTTGGCGTACAGCCCATTCTGAGGAAAACGTTTACTGTGAATTTTCTGAGATGCGCTTCGGTAAAAGTGTGGAAAGTCATTAGGAACGGTTAGGTTTTACAACAAATAATTATGCGTATAACACGGTGAATTTATGATCCAGAGGTTTGAAATGCAAGTAAAGGCTATTAATGAAATCAGTCCCATACAGTACATACAAAGGTGCGATATTCAGCACCCGCTCTTGTAAAACGCCAGAAGGGAACAGTTTATTTTTAAGATTATCAATTTGCTGCAAAGAAGTGGTATGTTTTCTTTTTTCGGCACGCAGGAGTTTTTTCTCCAGGTTGGTAACCAACTTCAGTGCTTTGGTTTTTGCTGCTTCGGCCGAAAGGGAAAGCGTCTTATCAATTTTGTACGAATTCAGCTTAATCTGATCGAATACCGCCCGTATAGCTCTTTGTTCGTCATCCAGGCAAAGAGAATCACCTACATGTTCTTTTACCCAATTATTCTTCAGCTGTTCATCAGAATTAAATAAACTAACCTGGTTAATGCCAAGAATCTGCATTTTGCGTGTACTGCGTTCATCGATTACCAATGCAGAATTACGCAAGACCAGTATAGGGTAGGGGATTTTATAGAAATCGAAATTGGCTTTCAGCTGCAGCCAGTAAGTTACTTCAGCACCACCACCAATATAAGCGAGGTTCGGGAGAATGACTTCCTGATAAACCGGGCGCATGACTACATTTGGACTAAAGCGTTCAGGATGACTGCTGATTTCTTCCTTTAAAGATTCTTTAGTAAAACTGATCGTCGTATTCAAGACCTTATAAAGCCCGTCCTCCTCTACAATACGCTCGCGAAGGTTATCGTCCATATAAAAGAAATTAATCTCTCTCGGGTTCACCTGTGGCTTATAGCCCTGTGCTTCCAGTGCAGTATTACTATTGTTGATCAGCTCAAAGCTGTGCTGCTCCACAATATCCTGGTAAACAATAGCAGCAAACTGTGCTTTAAGTGCCGGATCATCAGCATCAGTACACACCAGTCCATGGTCACCGAATAAAGAATCTACCAGTTCCCGTGTCGCATCAGCCAGTTTTTTGTTACTGGTATAAGCTTTTTCTATCTTCTTTGCCAGGTCCTG
>JAATFQ010000112.1 GCA_015655115.1 Sphingobacteriales bacterium | reverse complement strand
GTCAAATATCTGACTTTTGAGTTGGGTAAATGGGATATGGCAGATGTGATGGTAGTAGGCATCGCAATGACCTATATAGGTTTGAACGGTATTTTAAAAAGTCAGCTTTCCAATTTAAATATCAGCAATGAATTTTTAAATACTACAACAGTCAATTATACCTCATTACAGCCGGGCTATATCATTTTTGTGGGTTATGTGGCTTTTGAAATGGTTTTAACTTACCGATTAAACCGGATTAAAACGAATGACCCTGTGATCAGTTAATTTATCCAATAATGCCTGTTTGATTTGTGGCAAATATGAACGCTAAATAATTAGCATCAGCATCACGTATTTAATATCTGAGGAAAAGCAATAAAAGGCAACTAAATATACGCAGTATGTTTATTGTAGGCTTTGACTTGACACCCAAAAAATAATTGACGTTCTGAACAAAACTTCTGCTTCCAGATCGGTATAAATTTGTTCTATATCATTAAATAAAAAACAAAATGGAAAAGAACAATTATCAAGGTGTATTACAACATCCGATAGGATCAGGATTTAACGCAAAATCGACAGCAACGGAAGTAGTGAAAGGCATTGACCTGACTGGTAAAATCGCAATTGTAACTGGTGGCAATGCTGGCATTGGCCTGGAGACCACTAAGGTACTTGCAGCAAAAGGTGCAACTGTAATTGTACCGGCCAGGGACATTAAAAAAGCCGGAAAAAATCTAGATGGCGTTCCAAATGTAGAAATTGAGGCGATGGACCTCACCCAGCCTGACAGTATAGATGCATTTGCTGAAAGATTCATCGCTTCGGGCAGACCGCTGCATCTGTTAATCAACAATGCCGGCATCATGTGGGTGCCATTAAAAAGAGATAGCCGTGGGATCGAATCTCAGCTGGCTACCAATTATTTAGGACAGTATCAGCTAGTAGCAAGATTATGGTCCGCACTGAAAAAAGCAAATGGGGCGAGGGTGATCAATGTATCTTCATATGGCCATCAAATGGCACCTTTCAATTTCAACGACCCAAATTTCGAACACAGGGAATATCAGACACTTCTGGGGTATGGTCAGTCAAAAACAGCCTGTAATCTTTTTGCCCTTGAACTAGATAATCGTGCCAGGCCATTTAATGTAAGAGCATACTCATTACATCCCGGTTCGATTGCCGGTACAGAGCTAGCCAGAGATGCAGATATGGAAGTGTTCCAGCGAATGGGATTTTTTGATGAAAATGGGAATATGCGTCCGGAAATCCTGGCAGGCTTAAAAACTATTCCGCAAGGTGCCGCTACAACCGTTTGGTGTGCCACAAGTCCGTTGCTCAATACTATTGGTGGGGTGTATTGTGAAGATGCAGATGTTGCTGAACTTGACCTTGGGAATTCCGGAAAAGATAATGGTTTGGAAAGTAAAGGTGTTCAACCTTACTCGTTGGATGAAAGCAGTGCTAAAAAGCTTTGGGATCTCAGCGGAAAAATGACAGGTGTCGTCTTCGAAGTTATTTAGCTTAGTCGTATGATTTTCGCCTACCCTATTTTTTGATACATGCGCCAATTGCAAAACACCTGTTGAAAATAGACCTTGCAAAGATTTTCAAAGAAGAGACATGACGTTTAAAAGATTATGGAATAGGTAAAAGTAACCTTAAAGGCTTGATTTCAGCATCCGTTCGGATACCCGTTGGGGTCTGGTAAAAGACTAAACATTATATTTCAACAGCTTGGTTTATAGAAATCAAGCTAAAATAAATAACTTTATGAAAATGGAACATATATCACGGTATTTAACCCCAGAGATTAAGCTTTCTTCTTATGATGACAAGCTTTTCAAGTCGGACCTGATGTTTGAAGATCATATGCTGGTTTGGTTCATTTCCGGTGAAACAAAGATTATCCAATGGGATACAACCTTCAATTTTAAGACAGGTGATATTTTCCTTATTCCAAGAAACCAATTGGCGACGATCATAAATTATCCTAAAAATGGACTTCCGCATAAAACAGTCGTCATGCATTTATCGCTTGAGCGCCTGAAGAAATTCTATCATCATATAGATGTTTGGAAGGGGTCACAACCGGATCAGAAAATATATAGTTTCAGCAATCATCCATTATTAGAAAGTTGCCTGGCCTCACTTATACCCTATTTCAATATGGATGGTGATTTTCCGGAAGACCTCGCTTCGCTAAAAATAACGGAAGCCATAAGTATCCTCCGGATGATTGATCCGTCTGTTGATGGTGTATTGACAAATTTCGAAAGACCGGGTAAAATCGACCTGGTCAGTTTTATGCAGCGAAATTTTATGTTTAATATGTCCATGGAAAAATTAGGATACCTGACAGGCCGGAGTCTGTCTACGTTTAACAGGGACTTCAAGAAACATTTCAATACCACCCCGCAAAAATGGATAACAGACAAGAGACTTGAACTGGCCCATTACCAGTTGCTGGAAAAAAGGAGAAAGCCAACTGAAGTTTATCTTGAAGTAGGTTTTGAAGACTTGTCGCATTTTTCTTTTACTTTTAAAAAGAAATATGGGGTATCTCCAATTCATTTGACTTCGAATTACAATACATAACAATCCTGTATCGTGAATTTCTTTTAATGTTTATTTATCGCCAGCCAAGTGCAGGAGCAACATGCTCCAGAATAGAAGACAATACATGGATATTATATTCAACACCCAACGTGTTCGGTATGGTTAAGAGTAACGTATCCGCTTCTTGTATCGCTTCGTCCTGAGCCAGATCCTTGATGAGTTGATCGGGTTCGGCTGCATAGCTCTTTCCGAAGACCGCCCGTTGATCAGCTTCAATGTAACCAAAGCTATCACCACCTTTTCCTTGCTGTCCAAAGTAATGTCTGTCCTGCTCAGTTATAAGTGCAAAAATGGAGCGGCTTACCGAAACTCTTGGTTCGCGCTGATGCCCGGCTTTTGTCCAGGCTTCTTTGTACAATCTGATTTGTTCTGCCTGCTGGATATGGAAAGGTTTGCCGCTTTCGTCAACTTTTAGGGTAGAACTTTGCAGGTTCATGCCGTTCTCGGCTGCCCAAACAGCCGTTGCATTCGAGGCAGCTCCCCACCAGATACGTTCCCGCAATCCATTGGAATGCGGCTCCAGGCGTAATAAGCCTGGCGGGTTCGGAAACATTGGATGAGGATTAGGCTGGGCAAATCCGGCACCTTTTAATTTATCTAAAAACTGTAAAGCCTTTTGTCGTCCCATATCTGCATCTGTTTCACCCTCGGCAGGTGCATAACCGAAATATCGCCACCCTTCAATGACCTGCTCGGGCGAACCCCGGCTGAGGCCTAATTGTAAACGTCCGCCGGAGATCAGGTCAGCAGAGCTTGCATCTTCCACCATATACAGAGGATTCTCATAACGCATATCGATGACACCGGTACCGATCTCTATTTTGCTGGTCTTGGCGCCAATTGCAGAAAGCAAAGGAAATGGGGAAGCCAACTGGCGCGCAAAATGATGAACCCGAAAATAGGCACCGTCCAAACCTATTTCTTCGGCAGCAACAGCCATATCAATAGACTGCAGTAAAGTATCACCTGCGGTACGAGTACGGTATCCGGGATGGTCAGACCAATGCCCGAATGATAAAAATCCTATTTTCTTCATCAATAGCTCAATTATTTACCTGCAAATGTAAGCATCCTGGTAGTCCGCGCAGGTCACGGATTAGTAATAATGATCGTCTATGCGGTCACCGGGATGTTCGATCTGGTGCCTGGTCTTATCCGGCAGGGTATAACACCCATGCCAGATTTGATCCTAAATAGAAAGCGCTACTGTATCTGCTTTTGCCGTACTGTAATTTCCTTGATCAGCAAAGGAAACGCCGGTATGGGCATATTCCCGTGGTCAAAGCCCTGCAGCTGAAAAAGACGGCTGCTTTTGTGCCCGGCTAGTTTCATCATACGCAGCATGTAAGCGTTCTCTTCGTAGCGGCCTAACAGTTCCAGTTCCGCATCACCGGTAATAAGCAGCATGGGCGGTGCATCAGAACGTACCCAGTAAAGCGGTGCCAATTCGTCGATGACAGGTTGTGTGTCCTTGATTCCGCGCTCTTTTCTCACTGTAAAATGCGTGATGCACTGACCGCTGAACGGGATCAGTTCAGCAACTTTATCAGCATCAATACCGTACTTTGCCAGGTATCTTTTGTCGAGCGTGACCATCATGGCCAAATAACCACCGGCCGAATGACCGCTTAGATAGATCTGCTTTTCACTGCCACCGTACTGACCGATATGCTTAAATGCCCAGGCTACCGCTGCTGCGGCATCTTCTATATAGGCGGGAGCTTTGGTTTTTGGTGAAAGCCGATATCCGACACCGATAACTGCGAATCCTTTATCCACCAAAGCCTGAGGAATTTCTTTCGCTCCGTTGGTGAGTCCGCCGCCGTGGAACCACACTATAGTTGCAAATTTTTTTACGTTCTTAGGATAGTAAATATCAAGCACGCATTGCGATTTCAGGTATTCATCCTTGCCCGCGGCAATACCACCGTAATAGGATATGTTTTTTTCCGTAACATAGCTGGTCTGGGCAAAGGAAAAAGATGCATAGAAGATCAGCAGTAGAATAAGTGTTCTTTTCATAAATTGTGATTCCGGCCTTTATACTTGTTATCTCGTAATATTATTGATTTTAATTAATAACGATGGCAGCAGCTGTTTAGCGTATACGCGGAGACCCTGCAGACGTTTCAAATTCTAATGATCTGAATTGACGTGTCTTCTCGCGTCTGTATGAAACAAATGCAACAGTTATAGTTGCAAAGTACCTTTAAAATGGACTTCACAATTGTCAATGCATCCAATTAATTTGACAACACGGTCTTTTTAGTTGCTTTTGTTAGCATTTAAGCCGCTTAAAGGTTAATTTTATTCTCCCGACAATGTCGTGGCCAGTTTCATTACTAACCAATTATCGTCTTAAAGATGCTCTTATCGGAAATTACCTCGGTGCATAAAGCCGCAAGAAGATGCGTATTTATATTCGCGTTGATCTTTACCATAACGATTCCCCAGGTATCTCAAGGACAATACAGTCAGTTCCGCTTTAAGCACCTGACCGTTGACGAAGGTCTTTCGCATACTGATGCGAATTATATTATGCAGGATTCAAAGGGATTTATCTGGATCGCAACTTATTTTGGATTGAACAGGTATGACGGTTACACAGTCAAGAAATTCTATAATAACAACGAGCCGGTCGACAATGCATTTAAGAACAGGATCCGGTGTCTTTTTGCCAGCAACAGTAACCACATTTGGTTAGGAACAGAGGGAGGAATACAGTGCTTTAACCCTGGTACGGAAACTTACACGGACTACCATGTGATCGGTACTAGCGGGTTTACTGCTGAAAAAATCTGGATGCCTGATAATATTACGATGTATATCATGGCCGATGGCCGCCTGTTAAAGTTTCAGATCGACGGCAGCTCTCTGGTTCACCGTCCTTCCGGGATACCGGAAGGAAACAGGGTTTATGATTTTGTTTCGCTGTCCCCAGGAAAATTGCTGGTGGCTACCGAACAGGGTTTAATATCGTTAAATTCCAAGGGGGCAGCGCTAAAGGTTTCTCTCGACAGGCTGTTACCTGTAACTATCAAATGCTTGTTTGCCGATCGTCAGCATAGGCTTATCCTTGCAGGCGGGGAACGTATTTACTCAGCGGTGCCGCAAACAGATGGCCGCCATTACCTGATCAGGGATAGCGTTTCAATCCAGGAACATAATACAGTATCGCAGATAGTCCGGGATGCAAAGGGAGATTACTGGGTTAAAGCTTCCCCCACTATCGTAAGGCTTGACAGCAGATTAAAATTGAAACAGGTCATCAGAGCCGGGCAGGGAAGCTATGACCTCAACTCGGCGTCGCTGTCCGGCATTCTGGTCGACCGCTCGCAGTGTCTCTGGGTAGCAACATTCGGCAGAGGCGTGAACTATTGCGATCTGAATCAAAAGCAGTTCCATACGCTTCAGCATGATCCGGAAAATACGAACTCTCTATCCGGTAATTACGTTCGTTCCATACTGGCCGAACAGCAGACATTGTGGGTCGGTACGATGGAACACGGACTCAACCGCTTCGATATCGCAAGTCAGACCTTCAGTCATTTTACCTCGGCCGGGCCGCTGCTAAAATTGAAAAGTGATAATGTGCTTTCGCTCGCGATGGATAAACAAAAACACTTATGGATCGGCAGCTATGCCGGAATACAGGTTATTGATCCGGCTACCCTGCGGAACTTTCCGTTGACCGGTGAGAAGGACTTTCCGCATTTTATGATCGAAACACTCGCCGAAGATTGCTTTGGAAATATGTGGTTCGGAAATCATACCAACCCGTTTGGGGTGATCTGGAAAGATGACCATAACGCTTACCATGTACGTTATTTTGGGGAAGGGTATTTTATTCTGCCGGATCAAAAAAAACCAGAAATTCTTGTTTCGAGTACTCATGGCCTGAAACGCTTTCGGATTGACCGCTTCGGTCATATTCTGCAAACCGTCAGCTACCAGGCGGACGGCACTAAAAATTCTTTAAGCTCGAACTATACTTATCCGGTCAGCAGGCAAAATGACAGTACTTACTGGATCGGAACAATTGGGGGCGGTCTGAACCGGCTTATTCTCAGATCAAACAACCGCCATCAGATCGAACAATACAATGAAAGGTTTGATATTTTCAAGGATGTTGAGGCAATCGAAACCGACCAGCAGGGAAACGTCTGGATGGGCGGAAATGGTATGGAGTATCTCAATTTAGATAAGCAAACGCTGATCAAATTCAACAAAAATGACGGCTTGCAGGGCAATAGCTTTAAGGTCGGATCGTCTTTTAAAGGTGATGACGGTAAGCTTTACTTTGGAGGAATTGATGGGCTGACCTTCTTTGATCCGAAAGAGATCTCCATGAACAGTATCCCTGCCAGACCAGTGATCACAGACATACTCATTAATAACCAGCATCCTGTCTATGATCAGGGGCATCAGAGCAACAGCGCTTCAACGGAAGCTTTAATGAACGGAAGACCCCTGGTATTTAATTATCTGCAGAACAATTTCGTTATTTCGTTCTCTGCGATGCATTTTCCGAATGCGCTGAAATGCCGGTACCGGTATAAACTGATCGGTTATGATAAGAACTGGATCTACACTGATGGCTCAAAACCATCTGCGTTCTATAGTAATCTCGACTACAATGATTATAAATTTATCGTTCAGGCAACAAATAATGACGGGCTTTGGAGCCGGGATAAAGCTATGCTTTCGCTCAGGATCACTCCTCCCTGGTGGAAAAGTACCCCGGCTAAAACAGGATATGCCGTTTTATTCCTGATCATCCTGGCGGGCATTTATATTTACCAGGCCAGATGGTATCGCCTCAAGAATGATCTTGCTGTTCGCCAGGTAGATGAAGCCAGGCGCGAAGAAATTCATAAACATAGGGAAGAAATGTATCAGCAGCAGCTGATGTTTTTCACAAATATATACCACGAATTCCGGACACCGCTTACCCTGATCATCGGGCCGCTTGAAGCACTGATCAGGGAAAATGAAGATTCGCTGCTGCAAAGCTCCTACCAGATGATGCTCAGGAATGCAAAGCGACTGATCAATCTGATCACCGAGCTGATGAATTTTAAGAAGATCGCCGACAGCATTATTAAGCTGCGGGTACACCAGTTGAATATCAAAGAGTTTTGTGAGGGAATAACAGCAGAATTTGAGGACGTTGCTGAAGCTAAACAGATTGAATTTCATTTCCAAGACAGCACCGGAACGGACCTGACATCAGGAACCGGGGGATTTTTCGATATACAGATATTGGAAAAGATCATTTATAACCTCCTGAATAACGCATTTAAGTATACCAATGTAAAAGGTACGGTAAGATTCGAGTTATTATCGGATATTTCCCGGTTTCAGCCGCAGTTTAAAAACCAATTCAAACTGCTCAACGAGGATTATAGCACAGACAACTACATTTATTTTTTGGTGGCAGACTCTGGCATAGGTATATCTCAAGAATCGATCAATAAAATCTTCGATCGTTATTACCGTGTGAACAATAGCCACTTGGGATCTGGTATTGGTCTGGCACTAGTCAAAAGTCTTACACAGCTGCATAAGGGAAATATCTATGTTTACAGCGAGAAAAACCGTGGCACGGAGATCATCATTGCAATTCCGTGGGGCGAAAAAAACTATACTGCGGAAGAAAGGATTGGCGCAGCCGACCAGTCCGCCCAACTGGAAATGGTAGACCAGTCAGTGCTGGCATCAGCAATCCCCGAAAACAAACCGCGGCCCGATAGCCCGCGCAGAACATCAAAAACCATTCTGATCGTAGATGATAACCAGGAACTCCGGCTTTTTCTGAGCCAGGTTCTCGAAAAAGAATACAGGATCATTGAAGCTGAAAATGGCCAAACGGCTATAGACATCACACTTAAAGAGATGCCCGACCTGATCATCAGCGATATCATGATGCCGCTGATGAACGGTATTGAATTCTGCAAAGTGATCAAAGAGCGTTTTGAGACCCGGCATCTTCCCCTGATCCTCCTATCAGCGAAGGACGGATTAGATAGCAAAATTTCCGGTATGGAATCAGGAGCAGACTTTTATTTTGCCAAGCCGCTGAGTATTGAACTGTTACTCCTGACTGTTCATAATATTTTTCTCAGACACGATGCGATTAAAGAAACATATACCAATAATTATTTGTCTGAAGCGACCGAATTGGTCTCATTAGAGAAAGACAAAGAGTTCATTAACAAATTACTTAATGTCATTGAAGAGAACATCGAAGATCCGGAATTAGATGTGGACTTTTTATGCAAACACATCTACGTAAGCCGGACCAAATTATACCAGAAGATCAAAAGTATCTCAGACCAGTCAGTAGCCGAGTTTATCCGCACAATTCGCCTGAAGCGGTCGATCTTCATCATGACCCACGAGGATATAACTATGAGTGAAGTGGCCGACCGCATCGGGCTTCAGAGCAGTTCAAATTTTTCCCGGGCATTCAAAAAGGAATATGGAAAATCACCGATGCAGTTTATGCAGTCCCTAAAAAAGAATCAGACCTCGTAGTTGATCAATCATTTTGTGGTAAAACGATGCCCGAAAAGATATCGCGGATCCCCTTGATCCTGCAATAGATAGCGTCATTTGCAGATGCCTGAGCGTTTCTAAGAACCGGGACGTCGGAAACGATTAGTGATTTAATCGTTTTTGCTTTGGGAATAATGCTGCCATTCTCCGGACGATCACAAAAATAAGCATGTCGCTGAGAAGTTCAGCAGGATACGCATGAAAGAAAATGTCCTCAACTTATGCTGTACATATTATTTTACAATACGTACATATCATTCCCTGACAGTTAAAACAGCCGTTTTTCTTTCCGTACTTAGCTATCATGAACACCTGTAAAACAGACCGTTATATCCGGATAAAGCTTATTAAAAATAACAGACTGTAAATCCGGTTCAGCAATTTTATAAACCAAAATATATAAACCATGAGAAAAACAAACATGCTCCGCAGGAAAACCTGCGGAATTATTCTGGCACTGATCTCTACATTCTGGAGTACCGGATGTAAAAAAACAGATTCGATCAGCCAGTCATTGAAAACAGACAGTGTGGCCACATCGGTTTCACCGAACCTCAGTGTCAACGAGATCAATTCTCAGGCAGATGCCGCTTTTAACGGGTTCACTGCAGCATTTTTAACGACATCCGGCAATACTCAGTTCTTCAAAACACGGCTGGACGATGCCACAAAAGATTATTTCTGGCAGCAGGCATTGGATATCCAAATGGTGGAAGATACCTATCTCCGAACAAAAAGCGTTGCACATAAAACACTGATCACCAATCTTCTGAATACATTTTTACAGCAAAATCAGGGAACCGGTGGCTTGTATGACTGGAACTGGAATGACTTTAATGACGATATACTGTGGGCAGGAATCGCTTTTGCACGCGGCTATCAGATCACGCAGAACCCGGTCTACCTTACACAGGCCAAATATGCCTTTAACAGGGCTTATGATCGGGGCTGGGATAGTACACTGGGCGGTGGGATCTGGTGGGATGTCAGTCATGAAAGCAAATCAGGGTTAAGTAATAATACTGCCGTGATCCTCGGCTGTTACCTCTATGAACTCACCAAAGAGACTGCCTATCAGACGAAGGCTCAGGCCGTATATAATTGGATCTGGGATCACCTCTATGATCATTCTACCGGCGCGGTATGGGAAAAGATGTTGCCAAATGGAACACTTGCTCTTGATGCCAATGTTTATAATGTCGGTGCATTCGTCAGTGCCGCCAATCAGCTTCACCGCATCACCGGATTGACATCAATTTATGACGATGCGAAACGTTCAGTAGATTATGTAAGAAATAATAAGACAACCGGCGGGGTTTTAAGCGGAACTAACCGCGGAGGAACCTGGGCTTCTGAATTTGCGCGGGGACTGGGTGAATTTGTCAGGGACAATAACTTGTGGAGCACTTACTATACCTGGATGAAGCAAAACGCGGATGCTGCCTGGGCAAAACGCCGAACAGATTTTAACATTACCTGGAACAATTGGCTGGCAACAACACCTGCAGATAATGTCACTTCGACGCTTGAATGCGTAAGCGCCGTTGTTATGCAGCAGGTGACGCCGGCAACTCAGCCCGGTCTGACCGATAACGGCATCTACCGGTTAACGCCAAAAATGGCTAGCGGGAGCGCACTAGATATTGACATGAGCAGCAGCCTGGCTGATATATGGGGCTGGAATGGCGGTAACAACCAAAAGTTCAAAATTGTGCCTTTGGACCATGGATATTACCGCCTCGTTCCACAGAGTGCGACCACTTTCTCGCTTGATGTTACTGGTATAAGCAGCGCTAATGATACCCCGATCGAGATTTATACCACCAATACAAATTCATCACAATATTTCAAATTGGTATACGATTATGACGGCTATTATAAATTAAAGCCACGCTGCGCACCAAGCAGCTGTGTCAACGTAAAAGGGGCTGGTATTACCAATGGAACAAAATGCGTTTTATGGCAGGAAAGTTTTATTGATAATGAGCGATGGCTGATGCAGCTGCAGTGATCTTTGCTGCCAGTTCTCATTAAAGACCTGACCTGATCATAAAGGAACTGCCGGCGCTGCTTACAGGCGACATAAAGAAAAACTTAAACGGAGGTATTAAATCTGCGATAAAATTAAAAAGCCCCGGACAATCCGGGGCTTTTTAATTTTATCGGTTGAGAATAAAAAAAGGGGTAAAATATGCTAAAGTTTAATTTCGTAGCTGAACACTGTTGGCCGTGCAAAGACCTGGTACTGTTTTAGTGGCCGGGGACCGCAGCTATGAGAGCCAACACCAAGGGTCTGATGGCTGATCACCAGGGAAGTCGTTTTGCTCTTAGGCAAGTCTATTTTATATTCTACCGGCTCCATTTCCTCATCGGTATAAGGAAGGGCCGAAACCTGCATCACTGAATCAGAACGGAAGTTTAACTTATTTCCGTTAGCAGAGCTCAGGCTGGCCCAGCGTACGTCCTCGTGATTGCCGCAATCCATAGGTTTTTCATAAGGCGTCATTTGCCCGGCAACAGTGCCCGAATAATGACCGATGTCAGAGCCCTGTTTACGGTCTGCATAATTCTCCATAGGCCCGCGGCCGAAATATTCGAAGCGGTTCAGACTGGTATCAAGCAGAAAGCGTACGCCAAGGCGTGCAACTGCCAAATTGGGTTCATTTGAGCTGATATCGTTCCTGGACCTGATCAGCCCATCGGCATAAACCGTATATAACACGCGGTGATTCACGACAAAGTTCTGACGGCCTGTCCCTTTAAGGTCAGCAGTGATCTCAATAGTACCGGGCGCTGACTGCTTAACACTAACCTCCGCGGCGGACCAGTTCAACTTCTTTAATCCTTTGCGTTCCCAATCTTCTGAAGCCCAGCCGTCATCCTGCTGATGAGGTGCACGCCATAGATGCAGCCGCGGCCCGCCGTTCAGGTTAAGGATGTTCCTGCCGTCCTTTTCCATTCTTATAAATGTTCCTTCTTTCCGGCTGAAAGAAAGAGCAAAAGTTTTTCCCTTGATGTCAATGATCCCATCATGATCGTTCAGGGTCAGATTCCCTTTGCCATGGTTATACGCAGGCGAAGCGATCTTTTTAAAAGGCAGCTCCAGCTGCTGCCAGGCTATTTCAAATCCTTTAGGCGCCCATTGCTCGGCAGCCGATAATTCAAATGAAATTCTGATGTGATATTCCGCTCCTGCTTTATGTTGGATGCGGAATGGTATCGTTATTTCCTTTTCTGTACCTGGCAATACCGTGCCGGTGATAAAATCACCGGTC
>JAATFQ010000177.1 GCA_015655115.1 Sphingobacteriales bacterium | reverse complement strand
GTTAAAGTAAATGTAAAAAAAGGGCGAGAAAGTGACGATAAAATTGAAATATTCGGTGATTTAAAAGAAGGAGATGTAATTGTTACAGAAGCAAGCGAGGAAATCCATAGCGGAGACGTCATTCAACGATAATTTGACAATTAAAAGGAAATCACGTCTTAAATATTTCGCATTTTTAAGACGTGAAAAAAAGCATGTCACTTTCTGAATTTTATGAGATGTTCTCTTCCAACAGGCCGGATGTACAAATTCCCAGTCTGCAACGGGTTAAAGATACCGGTCATTTCAACGTCTTCAAGCGGTCGGGCTACTGTATATCCAACCCTTCGCCCTACAACAGGAGAGATTTCTACAAGATTTCCCTTGTCATAGGTAAAGGTGTTTTGCATTACCCCGACCAGCGGATAGAAATTGACGGCACAGCATTGGTGTTCAACAATACCACCGTACCTTATTCCTGGGAAACCACATCCGAATTCCAGTCGGGCTACTTCTGCCTGTTCACAGAAAACTTCATGCGCCAGCGCGCGGAGCCTTTAAAAGACACTATCCTGGCGAAGATCCAGGAAAATCCTGTCTTCCATATCGATAAAGAGCAGGAGCTTTTTATCAGCAGGATTTTCGAGAAGATGATCATTGAGATGGCGTCAGATTACCTATACAAATGTGACCTGATGCGCAATTATGTGAGCCTTCTGGTACATGAAGCATTAAAGGCCCGCCCTGTAGAAGTACCTGTGGTCAAATTCACCAATGCCTCTACACGTATTACCTCCCTATTTTTTGATATGCTCGATCAGCAGTTCCCGATTTATTCGTCCGATTATGTATTGCAGCTGCGTACGGCGAACGACTTTGCCGAGCGCCTGTCCATCCATGTGAACCATTTGAACCATGCCGTGAAAGAAGTAACAGGAAAGACAACTTCAGAGCATATCTCCAGCCGTATTGCCAATGAGGCGATTGCATTACTGAAACATACAGAGTGGAACATTGCCGAAATAGGGTATAGCCTCGGTTTTGAATATCCGGCTAATTTTAATACCTTCTTCAAGCGGCAGACTATGGTACCACCGCGCTCATTCAGGGAGAAAAAAGAAATCGCCGCTTTAGCCCAACGTAAAGTATATCAGCGGCCTGCACAGGAATCCGCCAGTAATTAAACTCCAATAATTTGCTTTATTGTGGTGTCCGCAATAGCTCATCTATGCCCGTTTTATATATCATATATAATTTATGGCTCAATTTTTGAAAGTATATTGCTAATGGTTTAATCTGAATTTAAAATCTCCGATCCTAAGTTTAATATCCCCCGGTTTCGGGATCAGACAATGCGGTTAAATCATAAAAAATGTTAAATAAGAGGGCTTCATTATGAAGTAAGCGATTTACATCGTAAATTCCCGCTGTTATACCATAAGCTGTTATACCATAAAAAGACTTTAGGCCCGGCGTTTCTACTATGATTGATATTCAAAAGAAGTCTTTTTATCTGCTTTTTGCATTTATTTTAATTTCCATTTCACAAGTCCGTGCCCAGCGTACGGAAGTTTCAGGAGTAATATCGGATTTAAAGGATAAAAACCCTTTGCCCTATGTTACCGTATCCTTCAGAGGTACTAAACTGCTGACTAAGACCGATTCCAAAGGGCATTATCAATTGATCAGCAGCATACCTTACAGCCAGATCCAGGTCAATTATGTTGGGTATAAAACTGCCTATATGCCCATACAGCCGGGGAAGACGCAAGTAGTCAACGTTAAGCTTCAGGAAGAGACGCAGAACCTTAACATGGTCAGTATCAGCATCGCGAAAAAGAAAGCACGTTACAAAAATAAAGATAACCCTGCGGTGGAACTCATCAGGCAGGTTATTGCCCATAAATACCTGAACAAGCTGCAAAGCGACAGTGCTGTGCAATACCAGCAGTACGACTGGATGCAGTTCTCGATGAGCAACCTGACGGACAAGTTCAAGAATAAAAAGATGTTCCGCAAATACCAGTTCCTGTTCGATCAGCAGGACTCCGGGCAAGTAGGCGGTAAAAACATCCTTCCCATCTACATGCGCGAGCGGCTGTCGGATAACTACTACCGGAAAAGTCCGGAGAAAACCAAGACCATCCTGCTTGCCGATAAACATGTAAACTTTGATGCCAACCTGGTAGACAATAATGCGATAGGCGCTTATTTTGAGCGGATGTATGCCGATGTAGATATCTACCGCAATACGATCGTCTTCACCAACAGCCAGTTTTTAAGTCCCATTGCAGATAGTGCACCTGCTTTCTACAAGTTCTTCATTACCGATACTATCAAAACACAGCAGCCCAACCTGATAGAGCTATCCTTCATTCCACGTAATGAAAATGGATTATTGTTCGAAGGTCGCATTTATATCACCATGGACGGTAAATATGCCGTTCAAAATGCCTTCCTGAAAGTCGGGAAAGGCGTCAACATGAACTTCGTCAGGGCCCTCGAAGCCAGCCTTACCTTTGAGAAAGACTCCCTGCAAAAATACCATATGAGTAAAAGCCATCTCACCATGGACTTTGGCCTTGGCAATAACAATGGGAGAGGCTTTACGGGCGACCGTACCGTGATCATTAAGGATTATAAAACAAATATCTTTCAGCCCGACAGCCTGTATCAGGGTGAGCCAATTGAAATGGCACCACAGGCAGAAAACAGGTCAGACCAGTATTGGGCAGAAAACAGGCTCGACAGTGCTGCAAAAGATAAGGTAAAGATCTATGGCAATATCGACAGCCTGGGGAAAATGAAATCCTTCAAGCGTACCATGGACCTCGTCTCCTTTTTCTTTATTGGCTACAAAAAATACGGACCTATAGAAGTAGGACCATTTTACACCTTTTACAGTTTCAATAACCTCGAAGGATTCCGTTTAAGGCTGGGAGGACGTACCACACCCGATTTCAGCACACGCTGGTATTTCGATACCTACGCTGCCTATGGTTTCAAAGATGAGAAATTCAAGTACTATCTCAGTGGTGCCTATTCCTTCAACAACAAGTCCATTTACAAATTCCCGCAAAGCTTTGTGCGGGCAAGCTATCAGCGCGATATAGATGAACCCGGTGATGAAGCGAAAAACATTGTTCCTGAAGAGAATATTGCTTCTTCCTTCCGCCGTGGCGAGAATAATAAGTTCCTCTATAACCAATTTTACAGGGTAGAATATATGCAGGAATACCT
>JAATFQ010000131.1 GCA_015655115.1 Sphingobacteriales bacterium | reverse complement strand
GATAACCTGGCAAAAACCGCAGATCTTTATATTTCCTGTTTATCAGGCCTCACTTCATTATGTGTTACACATGGCAACAAAGAACTCTTTCCAGATAAAAAGGAATTAAAAATCATGAAGGAGAAACAAATCAGCCTTTCCAGGATCTTTATTAAAGGACTTAAAAATTAACACTCCCTAAAACCAAGTATAAAAATGATAATTAAACGAATAAAACCTATCCAGGTCTTACTGCTTGGTTTGCTCTTGTACAATGAGGCGTATGCACAACAGCCTTTAACGCTTAAAGAAGCACTGAATTTTGCAGTGGAAAACAATGCAACAGCAAAAAAATCCAGATTAGATATTGATGGCGGCAAATTCAAAACCCAGGAGGTAAGAGCACAGGCACTGCCACAGGTTACTGGAAATGCTTCACTCACCTACAATCCTCTTATCGGACAATTAGTTGTCGGATCACAGGCTTTCCAGTTAGGCAATACATGGGGCACCAACGCGGGCCTGCAGCTAACGCAACAACTGTTTAACCAACAGGTTTTTACCGGCCTGAAGGCAGCCAGAACCAGCGAAAGCTATTACAACCTCAATGCAACTTTAACCGAAGAACAGGTGATTGAGCAGGTAGCCAATAATTACTACCAGGTTTTAGTGTCTCGCCAGCAGCTCAATGTGATCGATACCAATATCAAAAATGTAAAGGTTGTTGAAAAGATCATTGCTAATCAATACCAGAATGGATTAGCAAAAAAAATTGATGTAGACCGGATACAAGTAAACCTGACCAATCTGCAGACACAGCGTGACCAAACGGTAAATGCTGTTATCATGCTGGAAAATCAACTGAAATATGCAATGGGTATGCCGGTTACTACGGGAATTGTCCTGCCACCAGATGAATTCTCCAAGATAGAGACTCTACCTGTGCTGGCTGATACCATCAGCGTAAGCGGCAGGACTGAGATCAGGTTGCTTAATGTACAGAAAGAGCTGTACGAATTACAGCGTAAAGCATATGTAGCGGAGTATTACCCTACACTATCCCTTACTGCAAATATTTCTACAACCGGACAGAGCAATAAGTTCGACTTGTTCAAAAAAAATGGTACAGCCTTTTACTATGATGCTTCTGCCATAGGGCTTACCCTGAAGGTGCCTGTATTTAATGGTTTTGCAACACGCTCAAGGATCCGTCAGGCAAATGTAGATTTAAAAAAGGCAGATATAGACCTCAGCAATACGACTAACGCGCTGAATCTTGCTTATGAAAATGCAAAGACCCAGCTACGGGACAATATCAATACCATCAAAGCTCAGCGACAGAATGTGGCACTTGCCCAGGAGATCTACAATAGCACACAAAATAACTATAACAATGGCCTTGCTGCATTGACAGATCTGCTGGATACAGAAAATGCCTTAACAGCTGCACAGAATAGCTATACACAGGCACTGTTAAATTATAAGATTGCTGAAATACAATTAATCAAATCAAACGGAAATATAAAATCACTACTGAAATGAAAAAAGGAATTATAACAGCGCTTATAATTATAGTTGTCCTTGGAGTTATTGCCTGGGTATTGGACGGCAATAAAAAGAAAAACGATGCACAAACAGCATTGGTTGCTCAAGGTAGTGGAGCCATTAGTGTCCGCATCGCAACAGTAAAGAAAGAACCCGTAGATTTAGATTTTACCGCTAACGGAAATTTCGCCCCCATTAAAGAGCTTAATTTCCTCTCGGAAAATGCAGGCCGTGTTAATAAAATCTTTGTAGAAGAAGGCGACAGGGTACATAAAGGACAGGTACTGGCACGTATAGATGCAGAAATTATCAATACAGACCGGGAAACGGCACAGGCTACTTTAGATAATGCCATTAGGGATGAAGCCAGATATGCCAGTTCTTTTGCAACCGGCGGTGTAACACAGCAGCAGCTGGACCAGGCTAAACTGGCTACACGTAATGCGAGGTTAAGACTGCAAAGCTCTGCACGGAAAGTGAGCGATGCCAACATTAAATCTCCTATAGATGGTATAGTAAATAAGAAATATATTGAGGTAGGTGCTTTTGTTACCGCCCAGGGTACACAACTATTCGAACTTGTTGATGTGTCTAAGTTAAAGCTGAATGTCAATGTGAATGAAAACCAGGTAGCGAACCTGAATATTGGCGATAAGGTACAAATCAAGTCGAATGTTTTTCCGGGCGACAACTACAGTGGAAAAATCACATTCATTGCTGCCAAGGCTGACAATACCTTAAACTTCCCTGTAGAAATTGAAGTGGAAAACAATCACAAAAACACTATTAAAGCAGGTATGTACGGTACTGCAGTATTCAGATTCCCTGCGCAGGCACCTACTATTACTATTCCGCGCGGCTCTTTTGTGGGTAGTGTAAGCAGCAATCAGGTTTTTGTGCTGGAGAATGGCAATACAGCTAAAATACGCAAGGTGATTGCCGGCAGGATCATTAATGATAATGTGGAAATTGTTGACGGCCTTAAAGAAGGTGAAACTGTAATTATAAGTGGACAAATCAACTTAATTGATGGAAGCCCCGTTGCTCCTATCAAATAATAAAAAACGATATAGATGAAATTAACAGAAATATCAATCAAACGGCCTTCGCTGGTTATTGTAGTCTTCACAGTATTGACCCTTTTGGGTTTACTGAGTTACTTTTCCTTAAGCTATGAGCTGTTACCGAAATTCTCTAACAATGTGGTTTCCATTTCTACTATTTACCCGGGAGCATCTCCCAGTGAAGTAGAAAATACGGTAACCAAGAAAATTGAAGATGCGGTGTCTTCTATGGAGAATATCAAAAAGCTAAATGCAGTATCCTATGAAAGCTTATCTGTAGTTACGATTACATTAAATGATAAGGCCAATGTAGACCTTTCACTTAATGAAGCGCAACGTAAAGTAAATGCTATCCTGGCAGACCTTCCTGATGAGGTAAAACCACCTTCATTAAATAAGTTCTCGCTGGATGATTTACCAGTTATTACCATGTCGGCCTCGGCAAAGATGGATGATGCTGCGTTTTACGACCTTATCGATAAACGGATTGCGCCAATTATATCCAGGGTGACGGGTGTTGCACAGGTTAACCTTGTAGGCGGACAGGAAAGAGAAATCGAGGTAGCATTAAACGCGGATAAACTGCAGGGCTATGGCCTTTCGGTACCACAAGTGCAGCAGTCTATCCTGACATCGAATCTGGATTTCCCTACAGGAAGTGTAAAAACACACGACCAGGATATCCTGATCCGCTTATCAGGTAAATATAAAAACGTAGAAGAATTACGTAACCTGGTAGTCAGCACAGGCAAGGATGGTGCACAAATCCGCCTACAGGATGTAGCTGATGTAAGGGATACACAAAAAGAAGTAGAGAAATTAGCGCGTATAGATCAAAAAGGCGCTATCGCTGTACAGATCATTAAACAGTCAGACGCCAATGCGGTTGAAGTAAGTAAGGGGGTACACGTCATTATTGATAAGCTGCAAAAAGATTATGCGACAAATAATTTAAAAATTGTGGTTGTCAACGACAGCTCCATTTTTACGCTGGAATCTGCCGATGCGGTGATTCACGATTTAATTCTCGCCATCATATTAGTGGCAATTGTCATGCTGTTCTTCCTGCATAGTATCAGGAATGCATTGATAGTTATGGTTTCTATACCTGCTTCATTGATCGCAACTTTTATCGGCATGAGCGTATTAGGCTAT
>JAATFQ010000143.1 GCA_015655115.1 Sphingobacteriales bacterium | reverse complement strand
GATCATAATACGCCTTGTTGAGCAAATTCTTACCAGATACATAAAGTGTAATATCCTGATTACTGCTCAACTTCAGTGTAGTACCTATCGCTGCATTTAAAAGTGTATAGCCTGCAGATGCCTGCTCAAAACTATCGATCTTAGTCTGTTTAAAGAAGTTGTCAATACCTACAGAAAGATAAGAATTTGAGGTACCCGCAATTTTTGGCTCAAATCGCAGTTCATTGCGCAAGGCTGCAGCAGGAATAAAAGGAAGCGACTCTTTAGTAGTGCGGTTGGTTGCCCTGGTATAAGAGAACCCATTTTCAAAATGGATAAAGCTAACAGGATGCAAAGTCAGGGAAGCCTCTATGCCGCGTAAAAAGGCATCGTCCTGCACAAAATTATATACCGGGTACTCCGTGCCTTCAGATTCTTTCAGTTCACCATTATTGCTGTAATAAATATAGTTATTGATATAGTTGGCAAACCCACCCAGGCTTGCACTTACATATTGATTATGGTAATCAAAAGAAGCATCAAACTGGTAACTCTGTTCAGGCTTAAGATCTGCATTACCGATCTCATAGCGGAACACACCTTCGTGCACCCCATTCGAAGCTAACTCTGCAATATTAGGCGCCCTGAAAGCACTCCCTGCATTGGCTTTGAAACTTAGTGCATCATTAAACTCATGGGTGTAACCTAACGCGCCTGTGATATGAGAAAATTTGTTGGTCAGCGCCTCAAAATCTGATGCTCCATGGTATTCTTTCCCTGTCAGTTTTCTATAGTCAAACCGCGCTCCGGCATTGAAAGTATTGCTGCCCCATGTTTTTTTAATATAGGCAAAACCGCCAAAAGCCTGGGTATCGAAATCGGGTACCAGCTGCTCTTCTCCCGACGTATTTAAACTATGGACGTATTCTCCGGATACGCCAATAACAGGTGCCCAGCCATTTACTTCTTTAAATGAATATTTTAAATCGTAACTGTAGGTATAACTGTTTAGAAATAAGGCATTTCCCTCCCCCTCTGTTTCCAGCTCGCGGCGTTGGTTATGCTGATAACCTAGCGTAGCCTTCAGGCTACCCTCGCCTAAAAGGATATTACTGTTTAGAGCAATCTTAGCATGACGGATATCCTGTTTAGGGTAATCCAGCGTCCTGTCTTTGTTCTGTGCATCGGTATAAGTATTTCCGTCTTCACCAATTAACTGTCCGGCATCATTCCTGGCAGGCTCATAGAACCCAATATTTGTACGGAAAGATGAGGCATCCAAATGTGCATACCCCCATTTTTTATTCAACCCAATCTGTCCGTTGAAATCAGTCTCATTGAAGCCTGAATTTGGAACATATCCTGTAGGTGTCTGGTAAGAATATGCATTTTTATAAGAGCCTCTGGCTTTATAAACGAAGCCATTCTCGTTACCCTGCAACATTAAAGAACTTCCTGTAAGCCCATTATTTGTAGCATAATTGGTTAAGAACTCTCCTCTGAGTGTCCCCTCTGGTGCTGCAGGGCCGTCAAGGATATTGATTACACCTCCCAATGCATCAGAACCGTACATCAAACTGGCCGGCCCTCTAAGAATTTCCACGTGGTCTGCACTGTACTGATCGATTTCCACACCATGCTCATCACCCCACTGCTGTCCCTGTTGCTTTACACCATTATCTAAGGTAACGACACGGTTATAACTTAATCCGCGGATAACGGGCTTGGATATTGCCGGACCAGTGGTAACCTGTGATACGCCAGGCACACGGGAAATGGCATCAATCAGGTTGGTAGAAGGATGGCGCAGCAGTTCTGCCTTGCTCACTGTAGCTACCGAAGTACTGTTTTTACGGTTATCAGAACTTGAAGGAGAACCGGTAATGACCACTTCCCTGCCTTCAATTACGCTGGCCTGCAGCGCAAAGTCGAACGCCCCCGGACTGGCAAAGTCTACCATCTGGGTGATTGTTTTATATCCGATGTAGCTCACCTGAACCAGGAACCGCCCATGTGCAGGTACGTTTTTAAAAGTAAATGTCCCGTTTTCATTTGACAAGGCCGACTGGCGCAGATCTGGAATAAAAACTGTTGCCCCCGGTAAAGGGGATTTAGTTTGGGCATCAGTAACTTTTCCTTTTATTTCGGCAACATCTGCCGCATATGTATTGGCAAAAGTAAATACCGAGAGTAGTACAACTAATAATAGATGTATCTTTTTCATATGTATGTATTGTTGATAATTAGGAAGCCTGGTATGATTTTACATATAGAATTATGGAGGAGCGCGGAAAGCATTCCAACATAACCAATAAGCATTTAGCTCATGCAGGTTTCAACTGTGTGTTAAATAATATAGCGTATGGGGCATGACAGGCTTGCCTTTAAAACAAGGAGGCAACAGCCATATATTTGCAATAAGCACTCATACCTGTTAAAAATAAGGATAGAAATTTATACAGCCGGAGGGCCGCGAAGAGATAAGCTGATCAAAGCGGTATAAGAAGCGCTGATCAGTGGCTGGTTTTTGATTAAAGGTTTACTTTCCAGCGAAGGCTGGTATACAAAATCATGGATATAGTAATCTTTTTCGAAATGTGCAGAACAGACTAAACAATTATGCCCTTCAGTCCCAATATGGGATTTGTGCATACATATTTTCCCCTTTTGAATACAAAACTCTTCCTGTTCCTCATGGTGATGAAGAGTACTCCATGGAACCAGTGCAAGGGCAAATACCCATAGTAACATTAGCGCACAGAGACGGTTGATATGTTGACTTTTATTTTTCAATTGAACAACAAAAGTAATGAAATATGCTTAACTCATGCCTATATCATTTAAAATTGCCTTGGTATGACCTTAATGCAACGTAATCGCATATCGTATCGCAAGCGTGGCATAGAAACTGTGGTATGTAGATCATATCTCCACTGCTATGGCTACGTCTCAACAAATCAAAGCGGGTTATATCGATTATGTGCTTACACATGACGAGCAACCTAAATCTGTTTATAGTTTTGTTAAAAAACTAAAGATTACTGAATCTGAATTTTATGAGTTTTACAGCTCTTTTGAAAGTATTGAAAAAATCATCTGGGTAGAACTTACTTCAGAAGCGATAAATACGATACAGCAACAGGAAATCTGGGAACAGTATTCTTCGAGGGACAAAATGCTTTCTTTTTTTTACAGCTATATAGAGTTGCTGAAAAAACAAAGGAGTTTTATTGTATACAGCCTGAAAAAGCATAAAGCTACCTTCTCAGCACCTGAAGTATTATCGGGCGTGAAGCCCATTTTTGAGAATTTCGCATTGGGATTGATCAACGAGGGGCTGGAAAGCGGAGAACTGGCCGACCGTAAGTTTTTGTCTAAACGATATAAGGATGCGTTATGGATACAATTTGCCTTCATTATTAATTTCTGGGTAAATGACGACAGCGCAGGATTTGAAAAAACTGATGAAGCGATAGAAAAGGGAATCAATGTAACTTTCGACCTGTTCCAGCGCTCGCCTATCGATAACCTGTTTGAATACGGGAAATTTTTAAGCAGGAATGGGAAGTTCGCTGAAAAAATGAAGAGGTAAAACAGATGGATGAACAGAACAGTATTCCTGTAACTAAAGTTGAGCGTTCCGCAAAATTCGTTAAAACAGGCTTCCAGATAGGAGGGAATTATATCAAGCACTATTCTAAAAAGCTCTTTAATCCCAATATGGGCAGAGATGAGCTGAATGAAGATAATGCAACAGATATTTACAAATCGCTTAGCGAACTGAAAGGAAGTGCACTGAAAATTGCACAGATGCTGAGCATGGATAAGAATATCCTTCCTAAATCATACGTCGACAAGTTTACTCAATCTCAATATAATGCGCCACCACTTTCGGGACCACTGATTGTGCGCACATTCACCAAAAACTTCGGTAAAACTCCACAGGCAATTTATGACAAGTTCAACATTGTTTCTACACACGCTGCCTCTATAGGGCAGGTGCATGAGGCAGAACTGAATGGGAAGAAGCTGGCCGTGAAGATTCAATATCCGGGTGTGGGCGACAGTATTTCTTCTGATTTAAAGCTGGTGAAACCTTTTGCCTTCCGATTATTGGGAATGAGTGAGAAAGAGCTGAATATCTATATCAGTGAAGTTGAAGAAAGACTGCTCGAAGAAACTGATTATGAGCTGGAAGTACGCCGCTCTATTGAAATTACTACCGCTTGTAAAACTCTGGATAACGTGGTTTTTCCAACCTACTACCCAGAATTATCCGGCAAAAGAATTATTACGATGGACTGGATAAAGGGACTTCATCTAAAAGAATTCTTAAAAACCAACCCGTCGCAGGAGCTCAAAAATAAAATCGGTCAGGCTTTATGGGACTTCTATAATTTCCAGCAGCATGAGCTCAGGGCTGTACATGCAGACCCTCATCCGGGAAATTTTATGATTACCCCTGATGAAAAGCTAGGCGTTATAGATTTTGGCTGTATTAAAGAGATGCCCGATGATTTCTATATCCCTTTCTTTTCGCTGATCTCGTCGGACGTAGTAAATAACAAGGAAAAAACTATTGAGGCTTTCAGAAAGCTGGAGATGATCCATTCAAAAGACACACCTGCACAGATTGAATTTTATTATAAAGCATACCTGGAGATGATCCGCCTCTTCGCACAGCCATATACCAGCAAAACATTCGACTTCAGCAAGCCTGAATTCTTTGAGCAACTATATGCTTACGGGGAGAAAATAGCAAAGATGCCTGAATTTAAACAAGCGCGGGGAGTGAAACACTTTATTTATGTAAACAGGACTAATTTTGGTTTATATACCATCCTGCATGAGCTTAAGGCCACAGTGAAAACCGATACTTTTAATCCTCATATCGTATGAGAATCCTGCTGACCGGTGCAAACGGTTATATAGGAACACGGTTATTACCGGTACTGCTGGAGCAGGGACACGATGTGGTATGCATGGTGCGCGATAAACGCCGCTTTGCAGAAGAATCAGATTTCGGAGACAAGGTTAAGATTATAACTGGCGATCTGCTCCACCCGGAAACGTTGAGCAGTATCCCGCATGATATTGATGCTGCCTATTACCTTGTCCACTCTATGTCCGCCAGTGGCGATCAGTTTTCTGAGCTGGAGTTCGAATCGGCACTCCATTTCGTAAAAGCGATACAGCCTACCAGCTGCAGGCAGATTATCTATCTGACTGGGATCGTCAACGACGACGACCTCTCCAAACACTTAACATCAAGGCTTGCTGTTGAACAGGAGCTGAAGAAATCGGGTATTGCCTATACTATTCTGCGTGCCGCTATAATTATAGGCTCCGGAAGTGCCTCTTTTGAAATTATACGCGATCTGGCAGAGAAACTACCCATAATGGTTGCCCCGAAATGGGTAAACACCAAATGTCAGCCTATAGCAATCCGCGATGTGCTGGGTTATCTGAGTGGCATACTAATGAATGAAAAAGCTTTTAACAAGACTTTCGATATCGGCGGCCCCGATGTGCTGACCTATAAGGAGATGATCCTTCAGTATGCGTCTTCAAGAAAATTGAAGCGGTGGATTTTTACCGTGCCTGTCCTTACACCTAGATTATCCTCTTTATGGCTCAATCTGGTTACTACAGTACCTTATTCCCTGGCAAGAAGCCTTGTGGACAGCATGAAGAACGAGGTGGTATGCAAGGATGACGAAATTAAAAAGGTGGTGACGAGAGCCTGTTTTACTTATGAAAAAGCGCTGAAACTTGCTTTTGAGAAGATTGAACAGAATTCTATTGTCTCCAGCTGGAAGGATGCTCTTAACCGGGGTTACCTGGACACTACCTTCATGGACCAGGTAAAAGTACCACAGAAAGGAACGCTGGAATATAAGGTTAAGATGCCTTTCGAGCGCCAGTCTGCCGAGGTATTTGAAAACATATGGGGCATCGGAGGCACGAGGGGATGGTATTATCTCGACTGGTTATGGAGTTTAAGAGGTTTTCTCGATAAAGCATTCGGAGGAGTAGGTGCAAGACGGGGGCGTACCAGCAATTCGAGCCTGCAGGCAGGGGATGTATTGGATTTCTGGCGTGTGCTGCTTGCAGACAAACAAAATACACGTTTACTGTTGTACGCGGAGATGAAAATACCCGGCGAAGCATGGCTGGAATTCAAGATCATCAGCTATCATGGGAAACCTATACTATCGCAAATTGCTACTTTCAGACCTTCGGGTTTATGGGGCAGAATGTATTGGTATGCGATGTATCCCTTTCATATTGTGCTTTTTAAAGGTATGGCTAAGAAAATTACTACTTACCGCCCCAAATAAAAAGGATATAGTCGCCACAACTATACCCTTCTCTAACCTAAAACTCATATATAAGACCAAATTCCAGTCAAAAGGTTTAAAAAATTTCATAAAAAAGAATTCTGGGTATTCTGCCCCTTCATTAGTCTAGCTGCTAAATTGATAAATTAACATTCAAAACACATTTTGTTTAATAAATATTACAAAAGAAGTAAACATAATCAGCAGAGATAAATATATTTGCAGTCTAATTTTATAACATTGGATAAACATCCTGCTTCCAGTAAAAATATACTTGTAATCGAAGATAACCACGCCATCCTGGATGTAATTACAATAATCCTGCAAAGTGAGTCTTATCTGGTAGATGGGCTGAATAAAGGTGCTGACTTATTTGAACACATTGAGCAATTTAAGCCAGACCTGATTATTCTTGATATTATGCTACCCGATGCTGATGGCAGGGATTTACTTAAAGCATTAAGATCGGATAATAAAACTCAGCATATCCCTGTTCTTATGATCTCAGCAAGATATACAGAACAAAATGTACAGCATGGAGAATATATACCAGATGGATTTTTAGCTAAGCCCTTTGATATTGACGACCTGCTGAATCGTATAAAGAGCATCCTTGCAGATGATAAAATTGACTAATCGCCTCTTAACCAGGATTAACCACCTCTTGTACCACTTAGGCTCTGCATCAACTGTCCATATAAATCATCATCAGTATCTATACGCGGCTTAACTTTTTTGACGGGTGCCTTTTTGCCTTTCGCTTTGGATTTGATGATTTTCAGCAGATCCCTGTTATATTCATCCTTGAAACTTTTAATATCGAAGTCGGATGTATACTGCTTAATAAGTGACATGCCCAATTCCAGTTCTTTCTCGCTCACAGTGTCCCTTGCAGGGATCTCCAGATCATCATACGAACGAATTTCTTCCTGGAACCGTATTTTTGTAACCACTAGTACCGATCCTAACGGATGAATCACGCACAGATTTTCTGTACTTCTAAGTACAAACCTTGCTACACCTGCTTTTTTCGACTTAATCAATGCCTTTAAAAGAAGGCCATATGCCTTTTTACCTTGTTTCTCGGGCTGGGCATAGTAAGAAGTCTCGTAATAGATGGGGTTAATATCACCAATATCCACGAAGTTCTCCAACTCTATCATCTTCGTCTTTTCAGGGCTCGCCTCCTCAAAATCCTTGTCTTCCAGGATGACATACTTTTCGTCCATTAAGTAACCCTTTACGATTTTATTATAAGGGACTTCCTTTTTAGTATTTTCATTAATCCGCTGGAATTTGATTTTTGCGTGATCCTTACTATCGAGCATATCCAAATCCAGGTGACTATTCTGTACAGCAGAAAAAAGCTTAACCGGGATATTTACCAGTCCAAATCCTATTGAACCATTCCATAATGATCTCATCATCAAAATATTTTATATGAATATATAGTATTACACCTTGTTTTAGATAACATATTGCTGTAACATCGGGTATCCATTGATTGTTTGGCCCATACGGCTCGTACTAAACATTGACTCGCTATATTTGTTATACTAAAAAAGAAATCATCATGAGAGTACCTCTAATAAACAGAATGAATAGCTTGTGATAGCTTCATAACCTATAAAAAACAAATATTTACTGATGAAACCATCATGATCTTACTGATCACAAACAGAAATGAAAAGGTCATGATAGCTTCATAACCTATAAAAAACAAATATTTACTGATGAAAATGAATAAATTATTGACTCTTGCACTCCTCTTACTTGTCTCCAGCACTTATGCGCAGCTGAAACCTGTAAGTTATACAGATGGCACACAAAAACTAAACGGCTTTTCAATCGCACCTGCGAAAGCAGGCAGCGAAAAAGGGGGCATATTAATCCTTCCTGCATGGAAGGGAATAGATAAGCACTCCAAAAATGTTGCTGAAGAATTAGCTGCCCTTGGCTATTATGCTTTTATTGCAGATATCTATGGAGAAGGAAAATATCCTGCAGATATAAAATCAGCAGGCGAAATAGCCGGATATTATAAAAAAAACTACTCCGCTTACCAGCAGAGAATAAAACTGGCCCTGGAGCAGCTGATTAAAGCCGGAGCAGACGCTTCGAAGATCGTCGTGATTGGATATTGCTTTGGCGGAACGGGTGCCTTAGAAGTAGCCAGAGCTAACTTCCCGGTAAAGGGTGTGATTTCATTTCATGGCGGATTAGATAGGGATAGTACGCGCACCATCAATCCTATTGCTCCAAAAGTACTGGTATTGCATGGTGCAGATGATTTCTTTGAGCCCATTCCACAGGTTCTTACTTTTCAGCAGGAAATGAGGACTGCAAAGGCAGACTGGCAAATGATTTATTATGCGAATGCTGTACATGCATTCACTGAACCTGAAGCAGGAAATGACAATTCTAAAGGAGCAGCATATAATGAGAAAGCAGCAAAAAGGTCATGGAAACATATGCAGCTATTTCTCGATGAAGTGCTTGCTAACTAAACAAGGCATTGGATTAAGCAATACAAACATAATAGATTATTCCAGAACAACGTCAGCCATAACGCCTGCTGTTGTCCTGGAATAGTTGCGGCTGGAACAACAAAATTTTGCTAAAGTATTAGCTCGTGTCTAGCTAACAGTATTTCAAAGTTAATCTAACAGTTCTTCAAGATTTATCAAACAGCAGTTCAGGATTTATCAAGTACCGGTTCTAAATTGAATGTTGCAAAAACAAATATTAATCCTGCAGCAGTTCAATAATTGCCGTTGATGCCAGCTTTTGCTGGTCGCCGGTTAACATATTTTTCAGTGTCAGTATGCCGCTTTGCATTTCATCACTGCCAATCAGGATCACATAGGGAATAGATTTGTCGTCCGCATAGCTCATTTGTTTTTTCAGCTTTGCTGATGAAGGATAAAGTTCGGCAGCAATTCCGGCTTCACGCAGCTGCTGTAATAGCGGCAGGGCATACAGTTCAGCCTCTGCATCAAAATTGCTGATGAGCACTCTGGTACCTGCAGCGGCAGATTCAGGGAACAAGTTAAGCTCCTGCAGCACATCATAGATCCTGTCGGCCCCAAAGGAAATACCGACCCCGGTAAGCCCTTTTAAGCCGAACATCCCTGTCAGGTCGTCATAGCGGCCACCACCACAGATACTGCCCATCTGGGCTTCGTTGGTTTTAACCTCAAAAATACTGCCCGTATAATAATTCAATCCTCTTGCAAGAGTGATATCAAGTTCAAGATCAGGATGTTTAAGTGAGCTGTTCTCCAGAAGGCCTTTCACATAGGTAAAGACCTTTTCTAATTCTTCAATACCCTTTAGCCCTATAACAGAAGTAGCTAGTACCGACTTCAGGCTTTCCAGTTTTTCGGCATTGGTACCATCCAGTAATATAACAGGCTTCAGCTGATCGATCTCAGCTGCTGTGAACCCCCTTTCCAGTAGTTCTTTTGATACGCCATCCAGACCAATTTTGTCGAGCTTATCGATAGCCACTGTCATATCGACAATCAGCTCAGGCTTACCAATAATTTCAGCAATTCCCGAAAGGATTTTTCTGTTATTGAGTTTTATGGTGAAATCTGTCATGCCCAGGTTACTTAAAGCTTCCTGGTAGATCAGCACAAATTCAGCCTCATTAAGCAGGCTCTCGGAGCCTACCACATCTACATCGCACTGATAAAATTCACGGTAGCGCCCTTTTTGCGGGCGGTCGGCACGCCATACAGGCTGCACCTGGAAGCGCTTGAACGGAAGAGCTATATCATTCTGGTGCATCACCACATAACGGGCAAAAGGTACGGTAAGGTCATACCGCAAAGCCTTCTCACTGATAGAAGAGATCAGGGCGTTAGAGTTCATTGCCGAAAGGTGTGAAGGATTGGCTTTGGCCAGGTAATCACCCGAATTTAAGATCTTGAAGATCAGCTTATCCCCTTCATCACCGTATTTACCTGTAAGGGTCGACAGGTTTTCCATTGCAGGAGTTTGTATTTCAGCATAGCCATATTTCTTAAATACTTTTTTGATCGTATCAAAAATATAATTACGTTTCACCATTTCCTGGGGAGAAAAATCGCGTGTTCCTTTTGCTAAAGACGGTTTAATAGTAGACATGGGTGCAAAAGTACAAAAACTAAAAGGCATAAAAAAAGCTGCCGGAGCAGCTTTTTAAATATTAGGGATATTATTAAACCAATAATCTTACTGGTTCTTCTAATAATGCTTTAAAAGTTTGCAGGAATGCAGCACCTGTAGCGCCATCCACCGTACGGTGATCACAGCTCAAAGTAACTTTCATGATGTTTCCTGGAACTACTGCACCATTTTTAACAACCGGCACTTGTGAAATCCCGCCGATAGCAAGGATACAAGAATCAGGCGTATTAATAATTGCAGTAAACTCGTCGATACCGAACATACCTAAGTTAGACACTGTAAAGGTTGAACCCTCCAGGTCAGACGGCTGCAGTTTTTTAGCTTTTTCACGCCGT
>JAATFQ010000066.1 GCA_015655115.1 Sphingobacteriales bacterium | reverse complement strand
TGAAATGCATGATCATGCAGCAGATGCTTGTTCAGCATTTACTTAAACAACAGGCAGATATTGACTCTGTAATGGTAGATGACCAGCAGGTAGATGATGAGCTTGACAGAAGGATGCGCTACCAGATCCAACGCGCAGGCGGACAGGATAAGCTGGAAGAATTCCTTAACCGCTCGGTACTTCAATATAAAGATGAGCTTAGGCCGGATGTAAAAGACCAGCTGCAAGCCAATAAAATGCAGGGTACTATCACTGAAAAAGTGAGCGTTACCCCATCGGAAGTACAAAAATATTACGATTCCTATAAGAAAGACAGCCTGCCGGATATCCCTACAGAATTTGAAGTGGGCGAAATCGTGCTGCACCCTGAATTGACGAAAGTAGAAAAACAACGCTTTTTTGATAAGCTTGATGCCATCAGACTACGTGTTAAAAGTGGTGAGGACTTCGCCTTTTTAGCTAAAACTTATTCTGAAGACCCGGGCTCTGCTCCTGAAGGGGGCGACTTAGGCTTCTTTGACCGCTCTACTATGGCTAAAGAATTTACTGCTTATGCCTTTAAACTGAAACCGGGAGAAATTTCCCCTGTATTTGAAACTGAGTTCGGCTTCCATATTCTCCAGGTAGTAGAACGCAGAGGGGAGCAGGTACATGCACGCCATATCCTGATCCGCCCTCAAAATACCCCTCAAAGTATGGACAGGCTGAAATTACATGCTGACAGTATCTATGCGAACCTCAATAAAAAAGACCTGAGCTTCTCTACTGCTGCCTCATTGTATTCAACAGATAAACAATCAAAATATAATGGTGGTATGGTTTTGTTTTCTGACGATGTTACCGCAAGAACGACCTTCATCCCTGCTGATAAGCTTGACCCTAAAGTATTCGTAGTTGTAGACACAATGAAAGTAGGAGAAATATCTAAACCTGTTGCTTTTACAGGCGCTGATGGTAAAGAGGGATATAAAATCATCCTGCTGAAATCGAAAGTTCCACCACATAAAGGTAACCTTGATCAGGATTATGCTAAGTTCAAAGAAAAAGCACAACAGCAAAAATCGGATCGTGTAATGAGCGAATGGTTCGAAAAAAGAAGAGAAACAACGTATATTAGGATCGACGATGAGTATACAGGATGCGACGAATTAAAATTGTGGACTAAACCTGCTGCTGCCGTTCCTGTTGCAACAAATGAAACAAAATAGATATGCTTTACGCTAACGACATAGTGGCAGTTGATGCCCTCCATCAAACTTTTAAGGATATTAAAAATGAAATTGGAAAGGTCGTTATCGGACAGGATGATGTGGTTAAGTCAGTCCTGATATCGATATTCAGCAATGGACACTGTTTATTGGTTGGCGTACCCGGACTGGCAAAAACGCTGTTGGTACAAACCATTGCAAATGTACTCGAACTGAATTTTAACAGGATACAATTTACCCCAGACCTGATGCCGGGGGATATTATTGGTTCAGAAATTTTAGGAGAAGACAGGAACTTTAAATTTATTAAAGGCCCTGTCTTCTCTAATATTATCCTGGCGGATGAAATCAACAGGACACCGCCCAAAACACAAGCGGCACTGCTTGAAGCCATGCAGGAGAAGTCTATTACTGCCGCAGGCCACAAACACATCTTACCCAAACCCTTCTTTGTACTCGCTACCCAGAACCCCATAGAGCAGGAAGGCACCTATCCGCTTCCGGAAGCACAATTGGACCGTTTTATGTTCAATGTACTCCTCAACTACCCAACTTTCGCTGAAGAGCTGACAATTGTTAAAAACACAACGGGTAATACTGAAGTGAACCTGAGAAAAATTATCAATGCGGAACAGATACAATACTTCCAGAAACTGATAAGGAATATTCCTGTTACCGACAATGTATTGGAATATGCAGTGAGGTTAACAGGAAAAACCCGTCCCGGCACAGAGCTGGCTACACCAGAGATAAATCAATATGTAAACTGGGGAGCAGGTCCCCGGGCGTCACAGTTCCTCGTACTGGGTGCCAAATGTCATGCAGCAGTATCTGGCAAGTATGCACCTGACATTGAAGATGTGCAGGCTGTTGCCGAAGCGATCCTCCGCCACAGAATAGTACGTAACTACCGTGCTGAAGCAGAAGGGCTTTCCGTGGAAAAACTGATCAGGAATTTACTTTAAGCTATTGAGCAGGTTCTATTTTAAACCACGGAACAGATTTGGATAATCAGTAATGATGCCATCTACGCCCAGGCCAATCATGTAATCCATATCTTTCACACTGTTGACTGTCCAGGGCACAATCTTTATCCCCGCAGCATGACAACGGTCTACCAGTCCCTTACCTACCAATACTGAATACGGGCTATATACTGTAGGACTGTATCCCAGATCTTTAATATTATTCTCAAAATCTTCTTTCTCGTCAATCATTAAAGCGGTACTCAGCTTCGGGTATTTCTCATGAACATACTGCAGGCAACGGACATCAAACGACTGGATAGTCGTCCTTTTTGTCATCTTTTTCTTCACTACCACGTCCATCACCAATTGCGAGAACACTGCTGGCATAGGATGGAATACGCTGTCCCCATTACGGATAGTCTTAATTTCTATCGCGTACCCAGGCTTGCGCAACTTGTGTTTTTTAACGTAAATCTCTACAGAATCAATAACCTCCGAAAGCAGCGGTTTATAAGCCCTGGTCTTCTGCTGACCAGGAAAACGGGAATGCACCTTACTGCCTACATCGAACTGCCTGATCTCCGCATAATCCATCTGATACAGATTATATTTCTTTTCCTGAGCCAATGTTATATCCTTTCCGGCAGGAGTAAGGCTAATCTCATGGTTAAAATAGGGCTCATGAGAAAGCACTACCTGATTATCTTTTGATATTACCACATTCATCCCAAGCGTCGTCGCACCCAGGTCCAGTGCACGGTACATAGAGATGATAGTGTTCTCCGGCGCCAGTCCCCTTGCTCCTCTATGACCTTGTTTTTCAAAATCCTGCGCCCGTAATTGTATCGTAAACAGTGTGATAGCTAACAGCAATAAATTCTTTCTCATTTATAGTATTCTTATTTTAAAATGTCAATGATTAAAACTTTTACTAAATATCATAAAAACCAGCACATAAAGAAGAGATTCAGCATATTTATTAATGAAATCGTAGTTATGCCATATACTGTGCAGAAACTCCAGAGGATAAGCTATAAAAAAAGGGAATGCCTTTTTTCGGCCTTCTATGTTTTGCGTAGCAAAAGATAGGTAG
>JAATFQ010000246.1 GCA_015655115.1 Sphingobacteriales bacterium | reverse complement strand
TGGTACTGGTATGAACGCGGTTAAAATAGCCGATGCCAAGGATATTAGCGGCACCGCTTTGGAAAAGTTGTTCAAGAGGCGGCCCGATCTGGGATGCCTGGAACTGACCTGCAAAAATACCAATACAGTGTTGCCGTATGTAGACCTGGTAAATGAAGTGATGGAGAATTATGTGGTTTTTCAGGAAACAAAACCAGTATTTAATGTGGGAGAGGAGACTACTGCTGAGTTACTGGCACAACCGCAGCATATCAACTATGATGCATACTGTATGCTGCATAAAGCAGTTTATCCCTTCAGTCTGCCTTATCACCAGCCTGTTGATGCCATCAGGATTTTTCTTGATCATCTGGGGACCAGCAGGCATGAGCTGATTGATGTGTACAGATCTCCACGAAAGGCGGCAGAGCATGAGCCGGAGGCAGATCAGCTGCTATTGGACAACCTGCATAGTGCCTATCTCGACCGTGCTTATGGTGCTGAGTTTTTAGGGCTTACGCAGGAAGAATATGTTATTCTGACCAAAGAAGGGTTTGTTACGAAAGCATATTGGGATAAACGCTGTAAAAAAGACCATACGCTGGAAGAGTATCAGGAGGAAATCGGTTTGAAGCCGGTATATGAATACTACGGTTATGATAGCGTCACCACAATGCTGGATGATGACGAGGGTACCCAGGTGGGCCTGAGCTTTGTAAAGAAGCAATTTCTTAAAAGAAGCGGCATTGCTTTTTCTGAGCTGGTAGCGCTGCTGAAAACGGAGTATCTTAATCCTATGATGCCAGAAGGAAGGGCACGCAGCCTGATGGAAAGCCTGCATTTTAGCTATCGTTATCTGCAAGGGCTGGTCAATTACGCTGCAGGCAGTCCCAAAGAGAAATTTAAGAAACTGATTGCCTTTTTGCAAAATGCAGAGCAGCTGATCGCCCTGGGGCTTGCGGCAAGTAAAGATGATCCTTGTCAGCCGCAAACCAGCAGCTGCACCGACCTGCGGGAAATAGAGCAATGGGTATATTGCTATTTTGAAAGAATTGGAAAAGTGATCGTGCTGGAAGATGGCTGTCATTGTGTGAACGGGACTTTTCAGCAGGCAAAGGGCAATGGAGAAGCGATCATGCTGAATGACTACCGCTTCAGTATTGTGGTAAAAGACTGCGTAATTTATTACGTCATAGATAAAGAAGGGGCTCCTGAGCAGAAGCTGGGAGAGATAGATTGTAAAACAGGCGTGATCAGCTGGATAGCCGGACAGGAGGGGGCAACGGCTGCGACATTTGAAGGGATGTCGCTTCACTATAACAATAAGATCATCGGCGTAGTCAAAAATAACAGGCTGATCAGAATAGACTTTACAGAAACCTGCGACATCTCTAAAACACGGCTGGTGCACCTCGATGGCACGCCGCTGGAAGAATACGAGTTTGATAAATTTCAGCGTATTATACGTCTGTGGCATAAGCTGGGCTGGACTATCGCAGAAACTGACAGTGCCATTATTGGGTTGGGGGCGGCGGTGGACTGCGGATGTAATGAGGGGATGCCGGAAGAGGATTGTGAGGACTGCGGATCACTGACAGAGGATTGCGATTGTGATACAAACCAGGAAGATGCTGGCGGATGTGCAGATCCGGCCTTGTTGAAAAAAGTACTGCAGGCAGACATCAGTCCGGAATTGCTCAGCCAGCTGGTATCCGTAAAAAAACTGATGGATAAAACCGGGCTGGAGCTGATTAAACTTCTTAGTCTGTGGGCAGACATCAGTACTTTCGGAGAACAGTCGCTCTATAAACGCCTGTTTTTAACGCATAACCTGACTGCCATAGATAAAGTTTTTCAAGAGGATAAAAATGGTGTTTATCTTGCTGGTACGGCAAAGCTCAGCGACCATATAGCCGTAATTATGGCTGCATTAAACCTGAATGCGCTGGATATTGACGCTATTATTGCCTATGAACAGCTGGAAGATGAGCTATCTCCGGCAAATATATCAATGCTCTACAGATACCGCTTAATGGCAAAAGTGCTTGGCCTCCGCATTCCGGATTTAATTGCGGTACTGCCTGTGTTCGGGCAGGTGTTTAAAGATGCTGCGGCCACCCTTGTTTTTCTCGATCAATGGACAATCATTGAAGATGCCGGGTTTAACTACAGGCAGCTGAATTATGTGATCAGCAATACGGACGATCCGCTAAAACCACTGGCACCCGGTTTAATGGCGGTATTGAAACTGGGGAAAACGATATACGATGGGATCAATGCGATTAATGACACATACAGGGACCTGCAGCCTGATCCATCGATTGCCGACCCTGAAATGCAGCAGCTGACACTTGAAGCATGGGCTACATCAGAACTGATCCGGTCGGATGCTGCCCTGATTTATACGCAGCCGCTGATAGACGCAATAATGGGCATATTAGAGGGAAGTACTATTTATACTACCAATGCACCCAAATCATTAGATGTTACCATTCCGGAAGATAAGAGCCTGAGCAAAAAGCTGAAATATGACAGGGTGAATGGCGCTGTTCAAATTACAGGCATACTTACCGCAGCTGAAACGGCTGATTACGTCGCGTTGCACAATGATCCTTTATGGGCTGCATCGCTGACGAGGATAGGTAAACAGCAGCAAAAATTATTTAAAGAGCTGTTGAGTGGTCTGTTTTCAGACATTGAACAGGACCTGATGGCTGGTGATATTAACATGAAACTGGAGCCGCTGGAAGATGGTGCTTTTGCGCCAGACCAGAATACGGGCCCGAAAAAACGGCTCAGGTTTCTGCAGTTATTCCTTCCTTATTTAAGGGAAGAGCTGATCAGGAAGCTGATCACCGAAACTTTATCCGGCCTGACAGGAATGGACCAGGAGTGTACGGCAGTGCTGATGACCCGTATACTGAAGTCAGGCACCCCGGAAGAAACATTATATACGATTTTCAGAGGCATACAGTCGGCCGCTATACCAGCTGCCAGCAGCTGGCAGGGATACCTGATCCCGGCCGCCGGTAATAACTATACATTTATTGCAAAAAATGCGGATGTGATGCCTGTCATTACCCTGAATGGAAAAACGATAATGCTTCAGCAGCAGGAAGATCCTACCAATGAATGGTGGGCAGCAGCACCTGAAACATTGCAGGGAGGGCAGTTGTATGATTTGCAAATCAATGGATTAAGTGCTGATTTGAAAGACCTGCTATGGAAAACCGACACTACACTTCCCGCTACCATACCTGCTGCAATGCTTTTGCCGGATTTCGTACAGCAAAAAACCATGGAAGCCTTCGTCAGTCTGAAGAAAGCTGCGATATGGGTAAATGGCTTTAACCTGGATGCGGCGGAAATCAGCTGGTTTTTTGACCATGCGGCAGACTTCGGTGAGATCAACTTTAATGCGGTGGGACTGAAGCAGTTCCTGCGCATGGCTGATTATGCGCGGTTAAGAAATACTATTCCTGAGGCAGGCATCAGCCTGCTGGCCTTTTTTAAATGGGCTGTGGCGCCTGATAACCCGGCATCGCTGACGGAAAAGATCAGCAGTCTGACCAACTGGAAGAAGGAACAGCTGGACCTGCTGCTGTCGGATATGCATTTTAACCTGAATAATCCTGACTATTTTCGCAATGAGATTAACCTGCTTAAACTTCAGCGGGCGGTACAGGTTGCGGAGAAGATCGGTATGCCGGCAGATCTGCTGTTCAACTGGGCGAAACCCAGTTCTCATTTTAACAAATGCCATCTTATCGCAGAAAGTATCAGGAAAGCCATCAGGGCACAGTACCTCCAGGACGATTGGGAGCAGGTAGTGAAACCGCTGAATGATCAGCTCAGGGAGAACCAGAAAAATGCACTGGTGGCTTATCTGCTGGTGCAGCAGCCTTTAATGGACTGGGGAGTGCGGGACGCAGACGGGCTTTTTGAATTTTTCCTGATTGATGTACAGATGTGCACCTGTATGGAAACCTCAAGGATTAAACAGGCGATATCTTCTGTACAGTTGTTTGTTCAGCGTTGTCTGCTGGGGCTGGAAGAAAGCTATGGCATAAAACCGGAGGTGCTGGACCGTGACCGTTGGGAGTGGATGCAGCGCTACCGGGTATGGGAGGCGAACCGTAAGGTATTCCTATACCCCGAAAACTGGATAGAAAGTAACCTGAGGGACGACAAAAGTCCATTTTTTAAGGAGCTGGAAGGGGAACTGCTCCAGAAAGATATCAATAAACAGAATGTGACAGATGCGCTTAAATCTTATCTCTACAAGATCGATGAGGTTGCCCATATGGAGGTTGTAGGCCTGCACATTGAGAGCGTTGAGGGCGTTGAGAACATGGAGGGCGGAAATAAGGATGGCCACTGGGCTGAGGGCAGTAAGCTGCATGTTTTTTCGCGCACGCGTAATGCTCCTTATTTTTTCTATTACCGCTATCTGGCGCTTGATGAGGGCAATTGGTATGCCTGGGAAAAGATGCAGGTTGACATTCCGAGTTATGACCTGGATGATGATCAGGGACAGGTAACCAGTAACGGCACCTATCTGATCCCTGTGAGCTGGAACGGGCGCCTTTTGTTATTTTTCCCGCAGATCAGTAAAAAGACGTATCCGGTAAACCTGGCAACAACGGGCAATACTTCTACAGACGGGGCGGGCAATATGGTTATTCCGGTAGCCGCAACGAAAGATTACTGGGAAATAAAAATGGGCTGGAGCGAATACCGCAATGGGAAATGGACGCAGAAGCAGTTGTCTAAAGAATCTGTGAAAAAGGATACCGCATTTTATAAAAGGCCGGCAGAGTCGGGGAACAACCATAGTTCTATAGACTTCTTCGATTTCTTTCCTGATGCTGCAGATGACCGCGTACAAATCAGGATTTCGGCCAATATAGCTGGTTCAGCACCTCTGGAGCAGGGCTTTAATTTCGACGGGCACACAATCAGTACTTCGGCAATCAGTGCAGTTAACTTTCCGGCTCCGAAGGAAGATTTTGATGGTCCTTTTCATTATTTTGAGAAAAAAGCGAAAAATAATAACGGCGAGTACGAGTATGAGCTGCATTCCCTGCAGACCTCGGGTAAAAATCCTTTTTATGCTCAGGAAGAGCCGTACTTTTATTTAAACGATGAAGAAACTACAATAGAGCTGGATGGCAATTCTTTTCCGTTTTACTTTGCAAATATCAAATCACTCACCAAAAAAATCAACACACAATCCCTCAGTAAATTTTTTAACTATCATCCTTCATCAGATCTTCAAGATATTTTTGGCGGTGCTGCCGACGGACTGGGGAACAAAATTTTTCATGAGCTTAAACGGCCGTATGCATTGTACAATTGGGAATTGTTTTTCCATACGCCTTTGATGCTGGCAGATGCACTGAGCAAAGCACAGCAGTTTGAGGAGGCCATGAACTGGTATCACTTTGTATTCAACCCGATGGCCAGCGGAACAGACGACAAGCGGTTCTGGGAGTTTACTCCATTTAAGGAAATAGATGCTGAACATATCCTGGATAAGATCTTCAATCAGCTGCAGCCCAATACGCCCAATGCGGAGATCAGCGAATGGAGAAATCATCCTTTTATGCCGCATCTTGTGGCTCGCAGCAGGCCTGTAGCTTACATGAAGTGGGTAGTGATGAAATATATCGATAACCTTGTTGCATGGGGCGATTACCTGTTCAGGCAGGATACGATTGAAAGCATCAACCAGGCTACACAGCTATATATTCTGGGATCGCACATTTTAGGGAAACGTCCTGAATTTATCCCAAAGCGCGGTAAGATCAAGCCGCAGACGTATTTGAGCATGCTGGGAAAATGGGATGCTTTTTCCAACGCCGTCACGGAGCTGGAGCTTGCTGCTCCATTTAGCAGTCAGACAGATCAGCCGCTGGTGGTTAATGGTGCCAAAAATGGAGTGGCATTCGCCAATATCTTTGGCTTTTCATCCGCTTTATACTTTTGTATACCCAATAATCCAAAGCTTTCAGGGTATTGGGATACGCTTGCAGACAGATTATATAAAATCCGCCATTGCGAAAATATTGAAGGTGTGTTCCGCAAATTACCGCTGTTTGAGCCTCCTATTGATCCTGCACTGTTGGTGAAGGCAGTTGCACAGGGATTGAGTATTTCTTCGGTTATCAACGACCTGAATACGCCGATGCCCAACTACCGGTTCTATTTCCTGCTGCAAAAAGCCCTGGAGCTTTGCGCAGAGCTGAAGGTACTCGGCAATTCCATGTTGTCGGCTATGGAAAAGAAAGACAATGAAGCCATTTCCCTGATCCGCAGCAGGCATGAAGGCGTGATGAACAACCTGGTGATGGAATTAAGGAAGCAACAGCTGGATGAGGCGCAGAAGGCCCTGGAAGGACTCGTAGAAAACAGGAGAGCACCAGAGCAGCGCATGAAATATTATCTGCAGCTGATTGGGGAGGACCCTAATAAAGTGCCGGCATTTGACGCTGACTATACAGAACTGGCCAATCCCATTGAAGTACCCGTAGATGAAAGTGGGCTGAAGCTGATCAAATATGAGAAAGAAGATATGGATAAAGCCAGTGAGTCGGCCGATTTTAACAGGTTTTCCGGCATTTCTGAAGCCTTGGCGGGAGGGTTCCACTTGATACCAAACTTTGGTACCGATGCCAAGCCATTTGGGGTGGGGGCCGGATTCTTCTGGGGAGGTACATTTATGGGGGCTGCGGCACAGGCTGTTGCCAAAGGGTTGCAGGTCAGGGCTGGCGACCTTTCTCATGCTTCGGGCAGTGCAGGCAAAAAAGGTGGTTTCCAGCGGGCGATGCAGGACAGGATAATGCAGGCGAATACGGCAGGGAGGGAGATCAAACAGATTGATAAACAGATCACGGCCCAGCAGATTCGCATTCAGATCGCCGGACAGGAAATTACCAATCAGCAAAAGCTGATGGACAACACACAGGAGATGGAGGAGTTCCTTAAAAACAAATACAGCAATGAAGAACTCTATAGCTGGATGAAAGGAAGTTTGCGCTCTTTGTACCATCAGGTTTACAGTCTGGGTTATGAGCTGGCGAAAAAAGCAGAAAAGGTTTATCGCTTTGAACGGGGGCTTAGTAATTCTAATTTTATTCAGGCGGGTTACTGGGAAGAAGGAAGGGACGGACTATTATCGGGAGAACAGTTATACGTTAATCTTAAGCAGCTGGAAGCGGCTTACCAGGAGAAAAACGGTTACGATTATGAAATTACGAAACATGTTTCCCTGCGGAAAATTAACCCTCTGGCGGTGCTGCAACTTAAAGAAACAGGCAAATGTGAATTCGATCTGCCGGAGGTACTGTTCGATATGGATTTTCCGGGTCATTATGGACGCAGGCTTAAATCGGTCTCCTTATCTATACCCTGCATTGCCGGACCTTATACCGGATTAAATGCAACACTTCGATTGTTGAATAATAAATTCCGCAGCAGTGCCATGGTAAAAGATGCAAATGATTATCCTGAAAAAACTGAGGAGAGCGACGACCGTTTTAGCAGCTTTATTATTCCTGTAGCTGCTATTGCAGCCAGCTCGGGGCAGAATGACAGCGGTATGTTCGAATTAAATTTTAAGGACGAGCGCTATTTGCCATTTGAAGGTGCTGGTGCAATCAGTCAGTGGCGCCTTGACCTGCCTTCTTTCAGGCAATTTGATTATGATACCATTTCTGATGTTATACTTCATTTGCATTATGTGGCGTCGGAGGGGGGC
>JAATFQ010000270.1 GCA_015655115.1 Sphingobacteriales bacterium | reverse complement strand
CAAAAATGCGTGCCGACAGTTCCAGGATCAACGGGTTAAAATAATTCTCGGCAGCCCTGGTACGCTCCAGCAATAATGCAAGGCCTTCTTCAGACTGCACATGGCTTAAGCGCTGGATCTGCAGGAGGAATTTATTGGCATGCTGCTTAATTTCACTCAGGTCTTTCAATAACAGCTGTGCCCATTTCACGTGTTTCTGCTTTGCCGACTTATTAATGTCTTTGCTGTAAGAATGAACATGTTCATACACAAAATTATCCAGCGGGTTTAAATCAAAACATTGCAGCAGATAAGAACTGAGGAAAGCTTCACTTTCCTGTTTAATCTGCTCATCAAGCTGCTCCTGTAGCTGTTTGTTTTTCGAGAACATCGCTACATTCTGATCCTGACGGATTCCTGTACCAGAGATCTGCGACGTCAGCACCAGTCCCTCCAGCGAACGCAGGCGCGATAAAGCCACATAAATTTGTCCGGGGGCAAAGGCATTGCCGATATCAATAATGGCTTTATCGAATGTCAAGCCCTGGCTTTTATGTACAGTGATTGCCCATGCCAGCTTAATAGGGTATTGTAAAAACTTGCCGATCACCTCTTCTTCGATCTCATTGGTGACCTTATGGTTGGTATACTTGATATTCTTCCAGGTAAATTTCTCCAGCACTATGCGCTCCCTTTCCCCTTCAGTCTCCACCTCCACAAGATCATCCTTCAAGCTGATTACCGTGGCGATCTTGCCATTAAAGTAACGGCGCTCGCCCGACTGATCGTTTTTAATAAACATCACCTGTGCCCCTAGCTTAAGCTCCAAAGTATGCTCCGCAGGGTATGAATTTTCCGAAAACTCTCCCTCAACTACTGCCTTAAAATAATGAGAACGCCCGGCAAGTTCCTCCAGGCTTTTCTTGTTCAGCGTATCAGCACGCTGATTATGGGTAGTCAGCGTAATGTACTTATCCCCTTTGGCAGGTTCGAAATCAGCCTTATAATATTTATCCAGCAGGGCTATATCTGCCGGTGTAATTTCGTTATTCCGCAGGTTATTCAGCAGGGCAATAAATACCGAGTCGGCCTGGCGGTATATTTTTTCGAGTTCAATATATATCGGGGGACTTTGCTGAAGAGCATGTGCATCAAAGAAATAAACACTGTTGTAAAACTCACCCAGCAGCTGCCACTCATTAGACTTCACCACTGGTGGCAGCTGGTGCAAATCGCCGATAAACAACACCTGCACGCCACCAAAGCTTGCATTATTCTTCCTGATATACCGCAGCACCATATCAATGGCGTCAAGCAGATCCGCACGCAGCATACTCACCTCATCAATAATCAGCAGTTCCAGATCCTGGAAGATACGCCTTTTGGTCGTATTCATCTGTAAATGACGGACAATAGATTTGGGGGTATTGTATTGCTGATTAAAAGGCTCAGTGGTAGGCTGCTTAGGCAGGTACGTGCCAAAGGGAAGCTGGAATAAAGAGTGAATCGTAACCCCGGCCGCATTAATTGCTGCAATACCTGTAGGTGCCACAATAACGGCCTTTTTATGAGTAAGCTCAGTAAGATTGCGCAAAAAAGTCGTCTTCCCGGTGCCGGCTTTTCCCGTCAGGAAGATATGACGGGAAGTATAATTTATAAATTTGGCAGCAAGTTCAGCAGGGTTGTATTCAGACATATTCGTAGCTCAAATTTAACGATTTGATCATTGAGTACAAAGGTAATAAGAATAGCACATATTTAATTAACAAAATAATTAATTAAAAATTAACAGTATTATCCCGTTAACATCGGACAGCACCTTAACCTCGGAGAGTAACGCGTATTAATTGACCAGCAGCTTATATCCTTTACCATGAACATTCAGGATTTCAACCTTAGGGTCTTCCCTTAGATATTTGCGCAGCTTGCTCAGAAACACATCCATACTACGCCCGTTAAAGTAATTATCATCATGCCAGATACTCAGCAAAGCCTCTTCCCTGGTGAGTACCGCATTCTGCTTCAGACAAAGCAGTTGCAGCAATTCGGCTTCCTTGGTCGACAGCTTTTGCTGCTGCCCTCTAAACTGGATCATCTGTGTAGTAAAGTCGAACGAATATTCGCCTATCTGAAACTGCGACTGCAGAGGGCCTTCTGGTTTAGTATCTTTGGAAGACACACGCTTCAGCAGGGCATTGATCCGCAGCAGCAACTCTTCAATACGGAAAGGCTTAGTAATATAATCATCCCCACCCAATTCATAAGCCGAGGCTTTATCTTCCATCATTGCCTTTGCAGTGGCAAAAATGATAGGTACATTCTCGTTGATCTTACGGATTTCCTTACCTAAGGCAAACCCATCTTTTTTGGGCATCATCACATCCAGGATACACAAATCAAAATTCTGCTTATTAAAAGCGCGCAGGCCTTCTTCTCCGTCTACACAAAGTACAATGTTAAACTTGCCCTTCAATTGCAAATAATCCTGCAATAACATGCCAAGATTAGGATCGTCTTCAACCAATAGAATTTTCTTCATGTTAATTTTGGGGTATTAAAATTTCAAATAGTGTACCTTTATCTTTCTCGCTGCGCACTTTGATGGCACCACCCATCTGGGTAATAATATCATGCACATAATTCAAGCCCAGGCCGAAGCCTTTTACATCATGCAGGTTGCCCGTTGGCACCCTGTAAAACTGGTCAAAAATACGCTTAGTATGCTCCTTAGTCATTCCGATACCTTCATCTTCGACTTCCAGCACAAAGTACTTTCCGGAGTTTCTTGTTCTCAATGTTATTTTCGGTGCATCGAAACTGTACTTATTTGCATTATCAATTAAATTATAGATCACATTAGAAAGGTGAAATTCATCTCCATTGATAACAGGTTGCGTGGCATCCAGCTGTAAGCTGAGTACAGTACCCTTTTTCTCCAGCTGTAAGTGCATGTTATCGGCAACAGCCTCAACAAGAATATTCATATCTACAGGACTATTGTCCAGCTTCACCTCCCGGTTCTCCAGTCGCGCGATGCTTAAAACACGTTCAATATGGTCGCCCAGACGGACATTCTCATCATATATAATCCCAGCTAGCCTGCTTACACGCGATTTATCCTCCAGGATCTCTGGGTCTCTAAGCGCTTCACTGGCAATCATAATGGTAGACACCGGAGTTTTAAATTCATGGGTCATATTATTGATGAAATCCGTTTTCATCTCAGAGATCTTCTTTTGCCTTAATATCGCATACAATGTATACGAGAAAATGGAGATCAGCACCAGCAGGAGTCAGGCAGAAGAAGCCATCGTTACGCTGAGGTTGCTAAAGATGAGCATATTCTTGCCCGGGAAGTTTACATACAACATTCCCGGATCCCTGATCACATCGTTACTGAACAACGTTGTTTTATAAATATTAGCCGGCATGGCTTCGCCATTACCATTAGATACCTTATAAAAAAGCACAGAATCATTAGTAGCACTTTTTAACCAGAAGTCATACTTAAGGTTTATATTTTTATTCTGCAGTTCGGCACGCAATAGTGAATCCAGCTTAATCATCGATATCCGCTTGTCCAGTGGGACATCCACATCCCTCATTTCTTTGGCGGCAGCTTCAAGCACATCAAGTTCATTCAGGTTATACTGGCCGTTTTCATTCTGCACTGCCTGTATAGCTGTAAGGTACCGTCTGTTGGCAATTTCATCCTCGATCTTAAATTTAATGCGCATATCGCCGTTTATGCTCGGCAGAGAGACTTTTAAGGGCTGCTCATCATACTTACTGTAAACAAGATACCTGATACTGTCTGGCAGCCTGGCAGGCTGTAAGTCGAATGTTTTAGCAGAGCGGATTCTAAAAGTCTTCCTTACATCGCCTCTCACGATATTCATTTCAGCATCGAAGCCTAAGTTGACATCTACATTTAAGGGGGTGGTCGATTCATCAGACAGGGCGGCATACTCAGCTTCAGAGATTATCCTTGGTGTGAGATAAAACTTCCTGATCATATCATCCTGATAATTCAGCTCATCAATAATTTGCTTCTGCTGGTTATATTTCCTCTGTTTCTCCTCTTGTTTGAATTTATCTTCCAGCTGCATCAGGCGGCGTTCCTTATTCATATGCTGGTTTTCCCAGGCTATACGCAGCTCTAGTCCTTTTTTATCGATATGATCTACTGCATTGAGGCGCTGCACTTTATTGGCCACACCGCTCAATGCCTGGTTTACTTCCTGTTCAAATAACTGCGACTTCAGCCGGTAGGCTTCCCTGATGTAATATAACTGCATAACAAATACGCCAAGCAAAGCTACGGTCATGAGAGCAGTAATCAGCCAAAGACTTTTTTTCTTCATAAGCTTAGGCAAAAATAAGGCATCGGGGCCAACAAAGGTCTATTTTAACAATTTTTAACACAGTAGTGTTCAAATAGTTGTGAAGGTATATTCCGCTAATTGAGGGTAAAAAAAATGCCGGAAATAAATTCCGGCATCCAATGTAAAAAATGTCTCCTTATAAAGATCTTAAAATGGCAGGTCATCATCTTCACCTGGCGCATTGCTTAAATCTGCTGGTGGAGCATATTGCGGAGTAGCTGCAGCACCTGCATTATTTGTTAATGCATTGATACGCCAGACTACCAAACTATTGAAGTAAGAAACTTTTCCCGTTTTATCGGTCCATGGACGACCACGCAGATTGAAAGAAACTTCAACATCGTCGCCAGTCTTTAAACTATCGAACAAAGCAGTCTTATCCTGTAACGCTTCAAACCTGATATACTCAGGATAAGTAGGGTTTTCTGCGTATTCTATAATCAGATCGCGTTTTTTAAAAGTCTCGCTCACCTGTTGTAAGGCACCGATTTCATGCACTTTTCCTTTTAATTCCATAACAAATACTCTTTTATTCTACTATCAACCTCAAATCTCTATATTTTTATTGATAACTTCGCACAATATATTATGCAAGTTTTCCACAACAAAAGTAAGGTTATCCTAACCTGTAACAAAAGACTTTCACCCTATCTGGTTGAAGAGGTAAAAGCGCTTGGCTACGAAATTGTAAGAGATTTCCCCACGGGAGTAGAGTTGAATATCACCTTAACGGAGTGTATTAAACTGAACTTGAACCTGCGGTGCGCAAGTCAGATTTTATACTGTTTAAACAGCTTTAAAGTCAATAATCCGGAAGAACTGTACCGCGAACTGGTAGACATGCCATGGGAAGACCTGATAGATTTCTCGGGCTATTTCTCTGTAACGTCGAACGTTGACAACCCTACTATTACCACCCCGCTTTTCACTAACCTGAAAGTTAAGGATGCTATTGTAGACAGGATTAAAGACAAAAAAGGGATACGTCCGAATTCCGGATCTGACGCCAATAAAACGGTGGTTCACCTCTACTGGAAAGACGATGAAGCAGATATTTTCATCGATACTTCCGGTGAAACGCTGGCAAAACACGGATACCGTAAGATCCCGGGTAAAGCTCCTATGCTGGAAGCACTGGCGGCAGGAACAATAATGAGTACCAAATGGGACCAGAAATCTCCTTTTATCAATCCGATGTGCGGCTCAGGAACCCTGGCTATTGAAGCAGCGTTACTGGCTACCAACAGAAGGCCAGGATTGTTCCGCATGAATTATGGCTTTATGCACATTATAGGGTATGACGAGCAGGTATTTTTTACCGAGCGCCGCATCCTGAAAGATCAGGTAATTAAAAATGCCGACCTCCATATTGTGGCAACGGATATTTCTGAGGACGCTGTGGAGATCAGCCGTAAAAATGCACAGACAGCCGGAGTGGACACGCTGATTACTTTTGAAGTATGTGATTTCGCTGATACACAGGTACCGGAAGGTGGCAAAGGAGTAGTGGTATTTAACCCTGAATATGGCGAGCGCCTGGGGGTACACGCTCAACTGGAGCTGACCTATAAGCGTATCGGTGATTTCATGAAGAAAGACTGTAAAGGGTATACAGGCTATATTTTTACCGGAAACCCTGACCTTGCAAAAAAAATCGGACTGAAAGCTTCACGTAAGCTTGAATTTTATAACGGTAAATTAGATTGCCGCATGCTGGAATACGAATTGTATGATGGCTCGAAAAGATCGGATGAGGAAAGGCCACAGCCTAAACCATTTAAAGCAGATCCATCTGCACAAATACCTGAAGATTAATCAATCTACATCAGTCAATTTTATAATTACAGCAAAGCCATACCTTAAACAGTATGGCTTTGCTGTTCATATCTCTGTCTCAACCTGTAACCTGCGCCGGTAAAGGCTCGGTGACGGGCACTTCAATCCGCGCGGATTTATAGTTTTGCCAACTTCAATTGCCGGTCTTACTGAATATTACCCCTTCCAAATCCATATTTACGGATATTTCGTTAGTTAGCAGGTATAACAACAAGTAAACCATACTTATGAAAGACAATCGCGATCTAAAACCAAAGATTGTAGCAAGCAACATCAGAAAAATCAGAGAATTCAGAAACTATACGCAGGACTACCTTGCGGCAAAGCTCTCCATTTCACAAAATGCGTACAGCAAAATAGAACTGGGGTATAGTAAGCTCACATTGGACAGGTTATTTCAAATCGCTATCATACTTGAAGTTGAGGTGATGCAGCTGTTAAATCTGGATTATTCGGAATATACACATGCCATTCCGGCTCCCGGACAAGTATCAGTATAATGACCACATTATCATAAATCGGGGTATATTTGTATAATGTATAAGGATATACTGGAAAAAACGGTCAATTATGTCAAAGAAACCCTTGCAGGTGCCGAAGCCGGCCATGATTGGTTTCACATTGAAAGAGTGTACAAAACCGCAAAAGGCATTAATGCCAAAGAGCATGGCGATACTTTAACGGTTGCAATGGCAGCTTTGTTACATGATATTGCAGACAGTAAATTCAATGGAGGTGACGAAGAAATAGGTCCGCAGAAAGCAGGTTTATGGATGAAAACCCTGGATATCCCTGAAGCCGTAATTATCCATGTGCAGGAAATCATACGCAATATGAGCTATAAAGCCAGTCTGGGCGAAGTCCGCTTTAGCTCTAAAGAGCTGGATATTGTACAGGATGCTGACCGGCTGGATGCTATTGGCGCGATAGGTATTGCCAGGGCGTTTACTTATGGCGGATACAAAAACAGGGCAATGTATGATCCTGGCATTCCGGCCGACCTGAATATGAGCAAGGAGGTTTATAAAAATTCTAAGGCGCCTACTATCAATCACTTCTATGAGAAACTGCTTCGCCTAAAAGATTTAATGAAGACCAGTAGCGGGAAGCAGCTGGCAGAAGACAGGCATCAGTTTATGATGGTTTACCTTGAGCAGTTTTACGGGGAATGGAGCGGAGAGCGCTAAAACCTCACAACCTACCGGAATACCTATAGAAAAGCTAATTATATTAGTAATATTGTGCTATATTTGTTAGCAAATACAGTATAATGTCAGAACGTATAAGAGAAAAGTTAAATATCCTGGCCGATGCGGCTAAATATGATGTTTCCTGTTCTTCGAGCGGAGGGAATAGAAAAAATGACAATAAGGGATTAGGAGATAGTCATTCATCCGGTATTTGTCATACCTATACAGAAGATGGCCGCTGTGTTTCACTATTGAAGATCCTGCTCACCAATCATTGCATTTTTGACTGCGCATACTGTGTTTCCCGCAAGAGCAATGATATTGAAAGAGCCGCTTTCACAGTGGAAGAGGTCGTATCACTAACGATGAATTTTTACCGCCGCAATTATATTGAGGGTCTTTTTCTCAGTTCAGGGATTTTCAAGAATGCAGATTTCACTATGGAAAGGCTACTAAAGGTAGTGAAAAAGCTGCGCCTGGAAGAGCGTTTTAACGGGTATATTCATCTGAAGACTATTCCCGGGGCCAGCGAAGAACTGATCCGGGAGGCAGGTATGTATGCAGACAGGATGAGCATTAACCTGGAGATGCCCACAGAAAGCGGATTGAAATTGCTGGCACCCGACAAAAGCCATCAGGACGTAATTAAGCCCCTTGGTGATGTAAACAGGCAGATTATACAGTTCAAAGAAGAACGTAAGCTGATCAAAAGCGTCCCTAAGTTTGTTCCTGCAGGACAGAGTACACAGATGGTAATCGGTGCTACGCCTGAAACTGACAAGGATATTATGCATACTGCAGATACGTTTTACAGAAATTTTTCATTAAAGCGGGTGTATTACTCAGGCTATGTGCCCATCAGTAATGACAACAGGTTGCCTGTGCTGGGTTCGCAACCTCCGCTGATCCGCGAAAACAGGCTATACCAAACCGACTGGCTGATGCGCTTTTATGGTTTTCATGTCAATGAACTATTAAATGATGCCAACCCACACCTGGATATTGATATAGATCCTAAACTCAGCTGGGCACTACGTAACATGCAGTGTTTTCCGGTCGACATTAATGTGGCAGCCTACAAGGTAATTCTGCGTGTTCCCGGGATCGGTGTGGGCTCAGCAAAGAAAATTGTACAGGCGCGGAAGTTCGGAAAGCTACGCATTGATCAGCTACAGAAAATTGGTGTTGCCTATAACCGGGCAAAGCACTTTATAAAATGCGCCGACAGCCCCTATCAGATGAAAGACTTTCAGGGCACGCAAATAAAATCATTTATCCTGTCAGAGAGCAAGAGCAAATACATAAAAACACCTGTCAACCAGCTTATTTTATTTTAAATGTATATCTACATATTTGACAGTAGCCTGGAAGGTTTGTTGTGTGCGGTATTTGAATGGTTCGAGCGTAAACCAGGGAAAGTGTCATTACAAACAGCGGCTACTTATCAGCCTGACGCCTTTACGCCATCCCTTCACATTTACAATGATGATAAAAAAGCAGACAGGGTATGGAAAGCACTACAATCCAGGCTCTCCAAAGAGTGGACACGCAGGTTTTACTGTGCTTACCTGTCAGAATTAACGGAGGCGTATACTGCACTGTTTGAGTTTAGCTGCTACCTGTTTTCCAGCGCTGAGGGGGTAGAAAAAAATTATGGCAACACGCATGTACTGACCCTTAGCCAGATAGCCAGGAAAGTAGAAAGAGAAAAACACCGTATGGAAGCTTTCATCCGCTTTCAGCATACTGCTGATGGGATTTTCTATTGCGGTATTGACCCTGATTTTAATGTGATACCCTTGATTATGAACCATTTTAAAAACCGGTATGCCGACCAGCAATGGATCATATATGATATTAAAAGGAATTACGGACTCTTCTACGACCTGGAGAAAGTTGAGGAAATAAAAATAGACTTCGGTACTGCCAGAACGGCTGTAGCAGTTTCCAAACATGTGCTGTCGGCCGACGAAGAACTATATGCTTTGCTATGGAAAGATTACTTCAGAAGTGCCAATATCCCCGCGAGGAAAAATACGCGGCTGCACGTGCAGCATGTCCCTAAAAGATACTGGAAATACCTTACTGAGAAACAGTTGTAGTACCGAAAGCGCCAATAAAATTATTTGTTTCAAATAAAGCTGCCGGCAGATAAATTTAATATCATAAGTTGAATATTACTTGTAAATTGGCTCTATGAAATTAAGTGTATTGGTATTAATTACCGCTCTGGCCGTCGGCCTCTCTATAGGCCTTTTAAATTTCTATTTCCAGCAAAGCTGGTATTTCATGGTAATTTCATTTGCCGCGTCATTTGTGACGAGCTATATCATGTTCTATTATTTGCTGGAGAAGTATATATATTCTAAAATAAAGCTGATTTATAAATTAATCCACAACCTTAAACTAGGTAAAGATTTAAAGGATGCGCTGGGCGAGTACGTAAGTGCAGACCCTATAAATGATGTGGAACATGAGGTAAAAGAATGGGCAGGAGCAAAGAAAAGAGAGATCGACATACTTAAAAAACAGGAGCAGTTTAGAAGAGAATTCTTATCTAATGTCTCTCATGAATTTAAAACACCGCTTTTTGCCATCCAGGGATATATTGAGACCTTACAGGATTGTATTGTCGATGATCCCGATATGGCAGTTAAATTCCTGAAAAAGGCAGAGAAAAATGTGGAAAGATTAAGCTACCTGATCAACGACCTTGACTCTATCGCTAAGCTGGAATCCGGCGAGATACCTATTGAATACCACAAGTTCGACTTTGTACTGCTGGCTAAGGAAGTAATGGAAAGCCTGGAAGATAAAGCCACAAAACGGGGGATAAAGCTGTCTTTTAAAGAAAAGTATATGCACCCTGCATTTGTAAATGCCGACAGGGAGAAAATAAGACAGGTAATGATCAACCTGATCTCCAACTCTATTAAATACGGAAAAGAGGAAGGCTCAACAGCAATCAAGATATTTGAACTGCACGACCAGTACCTGATTGAAGTGACCGACGACGGGATTGGCATTGAGGAGAAGCACCTTCCCCGTTTATTTGAACGCTTTTACAGGGTAGATTCCCACCGTTCAAGGGAAGTGGGCGGCACAGGCCTCGGACTGGCTATTGTAAAGCATATTTTAGAAGCTCATGAGCAGATTATTTCGGTAAGAAGTACCTTGCAGATAGGCACAACATTCGCATTTACACTTCAAAAATTAGGATAATTTACATAAACAGGGGTTTTATGTTAACACTTAACACTAACTTAACATTGGCTTACCTACTTTTGCATTCATATTTATTTGAACATGAATAACATCTTTAAGTTCTTTACACCAAAAGACACCAAATTTCAACCGCTTTTTGAACAGGCAGGAAGCAATGTATTGAAGATCTCTGAGGCGCTATTTTCAGCATTAAGTGCCAAGGACTTCGAGAAAAGAAAAGAGTACATCAAAGAAATTGAGCGCCTTGAACATGTTGGAGATGATATTACTCATTCTATTTTCCTGGAGCTGAGTAAGAATTTCATTACCCCGTTCGACAGGGAGGATATCCATGCATTAGCAAGTGCTGTAGATGATATAGCCGATTATATCCATGCTTCTGCAACTAACATCGAATCGTACAATGTCACTAACATTGGTGATGCAATGATTAAACTGGCAGAACTGCTGGTAGAAATGTGTACAGATTTAGACAAAGCGATCAGGGAATTGAGAAGTTTTAAAAATATCCGCGTTATTGCTGATGCCTGTGTACGGATCAATAGCGGAGAAAATCAGGCTGACTATGTTTGTAATATCGCAATTGCACGGTTATTTGAGTTTGAAACTAACGCTATTGAATTGATCAAGCAGAAAGAAGTTCTTCAGACACTTGAAATGGCAACAGATAAATGTGAAGATGCCGCCAATGTGCTGGAGTCTATATTGGTTAAAAACGCTTAAAGCTATAAAAAAATGGTAACTACCTTATTGGTTGTTGTAATTATACTCGCTATTGGTTTCGACTATATCAATGGTTTCCACGATGCAGCAAATTCGATTGCTACTGTCGTGTCAACAAAAGTCCTCACTCCTTTTCAAGCTGTCCTGTGGGCAGCACTTTTTAATTTTGCAGCTTACTTTTATTTTACAGACCATAAAGTAGCCAATACGATCGCAAAAACAGTAGTAGAGAATTTCATAACGCTGGAAGTTATCCTTGCCGGATTGATTGCCGCAATTTTATGGAACCTGTTTACCTGGTGGTATGGTATTCCATCCAGCTCATCGCATACGCTGATCGGCGGTTTTGCAGGTGCTGGTATGGCCAAGGCCTCAACAATGGGCTTAGGCGTAATGTCGGCTATTAATCTTGCCCCGATTTTAAAGGTTATCGCTTTTATTGTCCTGGCCCCGGTTATAGGGATGGTTATCTCGGTGATCATTTCCATTATCCTGCTACATCTATCCAAACATGCAAGGCCCTCTACGGCGGAGAAATGGTTTAAAAGATTGCAGCTGGTATCTTCTGCAGCACTGAGTTTTACGCATGGTGGTAATGATGCCCAGAAAGTAATGGGTATTATCTATGTGGCTATGGTTGCAGCAAATGTACTTAAAACAGGAGATTCAATGCCCGAATGGATCCCTATTACCTGTTATGCAGCAATCTCACTGGGTACAATGAGCGGTGGATGGAAGATCGTAAAAACTATGGGCTCCAAAATCACCAAGGTGAATGCTTTCGAAGGTGTAGCTGCAGAAACTGCAGGTGCCGTGACCTTAGGATTAACGGAGCATTTTGGTATCCCTGTTTCTACAACACATACGATTACAGGTTCTATTGTAGGTGTGGGTTTATTAAAAAGAGTTTCTGCTGTTAGATGGGGAGTTACAGTCAGCTTACTATGGGCATGGATATTGACCATCCCTGTATCAGGCGTATTAGCGGTCATCATTTTTAAACTGATAGATATTTTCTTTTAGCCAGGATCATCAAATTTATAAAGCTGCGGCTTTATCAAAAAGCCTAAAGGCATAAAAAAGCGCTTGATAGTATTCCAGCGCTTTTTTTATGCTTTGCTATAGATAATTTTATAGGGATGATTATGCCTTAGAGGCTATCTAGAATGCTATAGTATATGTTATCCTGCTGTCGGGCGATTTTGGCACTTCCCATTTAGGACCTTCTTTGATGAGTCTTAGTGCTTCATCGTCCAGCTCTTTCAGCGCACCTTTCTCTATACGCAGGTCTGAGGGGTTACCGCCGCTGTCAATCGTGAAACTTAATTCCACAAACTTACCTGATTTGCCATTGACAATAAGTTTATTGTTATCGTTCAGATAGCTATCAAATTTCGCCCATCCGCCAGCAGGGACAGACACTGCCGGAGCAATAACGGTAGCTACCCTTGCGACAGCAGCTTTTGATGTTGCTATAACCGCTGTTCCCGCTGTATCTTTATCAGTCACTTCGGCAATCTTTTGTTGTCCGTCCTGAGCTTGCCGAGTACCATCAGCAGCTTTAATCCGGTCAGCAGCCTTCTGGTCGCCGGTTTTATTTTTAGGGCTCATCCCTTGAGGTACTGACATGGGCGCAGGAGCTACCGCTGCATAAACTTCTTCTTTAGCCGAATCGACACCTAATGGAGAAGGCGCCATATTCACTTCCACCTTTTTCGTATGGCCTTTTGCCTGTTGCTCCCGGTTTTCTCTTTCGCGCATAAAGAACAGGATACTCACCGAAATAAACATCACGGCAGCCGCCGCAGCTACACTTAAGCGCTGCCAGGTAAATACAGTCTCCTTTTTTTGAACCTGCTGCTGGGAAATACGTTCATACAATTGCTTTTGCAATAATGACACAGAGCCTCTTGTCCTTTTTGGCGACTCGCTTAACCCTGCCAGTGCCTGTGCTACAAAAGGGTCTTCCAGTGCCTGCTTTTCAATTTTATGCATAGCCCTGGCATCAAGCTTACCATCGAGGTAATCTTCCAGTATATCTATATCTAACCAATCGCTATTCACCGCTATTTTTCTCTATACAATTTTTCAAATTCCTTTTCCCATTCTGAATATAGCTCTTTACTTTAAGCATATCATATCCGGTAAGTTCTGCTACCTCTTTATAGCACTTCTCCTGCAGGTAAAACAGGTCAACACTAAGTCGCTGCTCCTCAGGAAGTGTCTCCATACATTTCTCCATCACCACCAGCCGGCTTTCTTTTGCATCGTCGATATCAAGATGCACAAAATTGTTGTTTTCCACAAAACTATCATCAATTGGCACTGTACTGTTTTTTGCCGACTTGCGCATGGCCATCAGGCAATGGTTCCTGGTGAGGACATGGAGCCAGCTTTTAAAATTCTGCACCTCATGCACCCTGAGTTTAATGACCAGTTCTTCAAAAATCTGCATTACAGCATCTTTACTGGGCTCTTCTTCTTTAAAATAATTGAGGCAGACACCAAAAACAAGATGCATATACCTGTTGTAAAGCAGGCCCAGAACTTCCAGATCGCCAGTACGTTTGTACTGAGCAATGAGCATTGCATCGTCCTGCTCTTTAATTCTGGCTGTATTTTTTATAAACTTCAAAGTATTATACTGAGGAAACTACCATAATTTTTT
>JAATFQ010000247.1 GCA_015655115.1 Sphingobacteriales bacterium | reverse complement strand
TGGGCACGGTTCCATTCGGACAAAGTCAGCACCCTTCGCTATCGGATTACGCCGATAATGTGAATACTATAGATTTTTTGAACACGTTATCAACTGTGACAAATGAGCATGATAAGTAGACGATGCAGATGTTTCTGTATTGCGTTCTTATTTTATCATTTTGAAACACTATTTTTGAAGAAATGTATGTAATCAAAGTAAAAGGCATTGCCAAAATTCCGGATTATGTTCAGCTAAGGGACGAGAAATTCACTTTACTGGCTTATTTCAGGGTCGACAGACCGGATAAGTCTCTGGACAAATTAGGTCTTGCGGATAAGCTGCCTTATATTATGGATATTGTTAAAGACCTCCCATTTGGTCAGATTGCAAAATTAGATATTTAAAAGAAATGACAGGAAACGCAGTTATCAATTTAAAGAATGTAGATGTTTTTCAGCAAAAACACCTGGTATTATCGGATGTTAACCTGAGTATAGATAAAGGCGAATTTGTATTTTTAATTGGCCAGACGGGATCAGGAAAGACCAGCCTATTGAAAATAATTTACGGCGAGCTGCACATTGGCAACGGCGAGGGACATATTGCTGGTTTCGACCTTAAAAAACTCGCCGAGAAGGATGTCCCTTATCTGCGCAGAAAACTGGGCATTGTATTCCAGGACTTCCAGCTATTGTCTGACCGTACTGTGGAGAAAAACCTTGAGTTTGTACTTAAAGCTACCGGATGGAACGACAAGAACTTAATTCAGGAAAGGATTAAAGACGTTTTGGAGAAGGTAGGTTTACGCTCAAAAATCAGGAAAATGCCACATGAGCTATCCGGAGGAGAGCAGCAGCGCGTAGTTATTGCACGCTCGCTATTAAATAATCCTGAAATTATACTGGCTGATGAGCCCACAGGAAATTTAGATCCTGATACTTCTGAAGAGATCGTATTGCTATTAAAACAGATCAGCTATAGTGGCACGGCAGTGTTGATGGCTACCCATGATTATCAAATTATACGTGCCCTTCCTTCCCGCATTATCAAATGCGAAGGCGGTGTTGTCGTTGACGATGCCACAATCAGCTAACGCTGACAAAATAAATTCTTTTTCAGCCATTCTGTACAGTCTTTTCTAAACAAAGCTGACAGCATGGCTGATATCATCCATTGGCAAAACTTTTGAGTTTATACCCAAAAATTCTACTATACCATGTTTAGCAAGAAGAAACACAACGATTCTGAAAATACGACACCGGAAAATGCTGCTGAAGAGCAGTTAAATACCGAAAACAATGCTGAGGAAACAGCAGCAACTGAGGAGACAGCAACAGAACCTGTTATAGAAATCTCAGCTGAAGAGCAATTGAAGCTGGATAATGCAGCATTAAATGATAAATATTTACGTCTCTTTGCCGAATTTGATAATTTTAAACGCCGTACCCAAAAAGAACGCGTAGAATTATTGCAGACAGCTGGTAAAGAGGTAATACTATCAATGCTTCCTGTCCTTGATGATTTTGACCGTGCCAATAAAGCGACGGAAAATGCTACTGATATCGCGGCCATCCGCGAAGGTATTCAGTTGGTACATACCAAGCTTAAAAGCATATTAAATCATAAGGGATTGAAAGAAATGGAAAGTATCAACACTCCGTTTGATACAGACCTTCATGAAGCTATTACTAAAATCCCTGCTCCTAATGATGAGCTGAAAGGGAAAGTTATCGATGAATTGGAAAAGGGCTATACTTTAAATGATAAAGTAATACGCTTTGCAAAAGTTGTAGTGGGCAGTTAATTATGAGCAAGAGAGATTATTACGATATACTTGGCGTAGCGAAGAATTCTTCTCCAGAGGAGATTAAAAAGGCTTACAGGAAACTGGCTATAAAGTTCCACCCTGATAAGAATCCTAATGATCATACTGCTGAGGATAAATTTAAAGAAGCAGCTGAAGCTTATGAGATTTTAAGTAATCCTGAGAAAAAACAACGTTATGACCATTATGGTCATGCCGGTGTAGGCGGTGCTTCTGGCGGCGGATATGGCGGCGGCGGCATGAATATGGAAGATATATTCAGCCAGTTTGGTGATATTTTCGGCGGTGGCGGTGGCGGCGGCAGTCCTTTCGATAGTTTCTTCGGCGGACAGCAACGTGGCGGCGGCAGTGGCCGGAGAGTGACTAAAGGAACTAACCTCCGTATAAAAGTTAAGCTTACACTAGAGGAAATTGCTCATGGTGCCGAGAAAAAAATCAAGGTAAACAAACAGATTGTCTGTAAAACCTGCGATGGCTCTGGTGCTAAAGACAAATCATCCATCAGTACCTGTAAAACCTGTGGTGGCAGCGGTGCTGTACGCAGGGTTACCAATACAATATTAGGCCAGATGCAGACTACTGCTACCTGCCCTACCTGTAATGGTTCCGGCAGCCAGATTACTTCTAAATGTAATGTTTGTCATGGTGAAGGTACCGTGCGCGGTGAGGAAACTATAGACATCAATATCCCTGCTGGAGTAAGTGACGGTATGCAGTTAAGCATGAGTGGAAAAGGTAATGCAGCTCCTAATGGCGGTATTCCTGGTGATCTGATTATCCTTATCGAAGAAATACCTCATGAAACACTTAAACGTGAAGGTAACAATGTGGTTTATGATCTGCATTTAAGCATCATCGATGCGGCTTTAGGCTTTAGTGCCGAAGTCCCTACAATTGATGGTAAAGCTAAAATCAAAATCGAACCTGGTACACAAAGTGGCAAGTTGCTACGCCTTAAAGGGAAAGGTATCCCTGAAGTGAACTCTTATCACCGCGGAGATCAGATTATCCATGTGAATATCTGGACTCCTAAAGCGTTGAGCAGCGAGGAGCGCAGCATGCTGGAGAAATTAAGAGAATCCCCTAACTTCAAACCTCAGCCAGGTAAGAACGATAAAAGCTTCTTTGAGAAAATGAAAGAGTATTTCGAATAGAAACATCCTGATATTTTATAAAAAACCGTCTCTTATTCATTTAGGAGACGGTTTTTTTATTGAAAACTATAATTGGTGAAAATTATCCTGCATTGCAGGACTGATTTATGTTATTGTTCCATGACAGTACCATCACCCTGCAAAACTCCTATCCAAACTTTAGGAGGAGTTTTTTGTTCTGTTAAATCTAACGCATTCTCATGGATAAACTTCAACACAGCATCTATATCTTATTATTTTTCTTCCTAAGCTTTGCTGGATTATACTTTGCAGCGGATTTTCTAATCCCTGTAGCTATGGCAGCAGTATTCGCTATGCTGTTTATCCGCCTGTGTAACTGGTTTGAAAGTAAAGGCCTAAGCAGGGGTATTTCTTCTTTGTTTTGCCTATTGCTGTTTGTGAGCGCAATAGCACTAATCGTCTTCCTCTTATCCTGGCAGCTCAGTGGATTAGCAGAGAACCTGGATGCCATGAAACAGCGCCTGATTAATCTATTCACCAACTTGCAGCACTGGATCCATGAACAGGTAGGCGTAACTATGCGGCAGCAAAAAGAACTTGTTAAACAGCAGAGTGATAGTGCCGGAGGCGGTACAGGAAACATGCTTGCCAGTTTTGCCTCTAGCGTAATGGGAATCATGGTCAATACCATATTAGTATTGGTTTACATGTTCTTATTTCTTTTCAATCGTTCACATATCAAAAAATTCATTCTTAAACTCGTTCCCGGCGACGAAAAAAATACAGCTGTGAATATCGTGCACGAGTCGGGCAAAGTTGCTCAGCAATATCTCAGCGGACTGGGTGCTATGATTGCCATGCTTTGGGTAATGTATGGCATAGGCTTCAGCCTCGCTGGCGTAGAAAGCGCCATTTTCTTTGCTGTGCTTTGCGGTATTCTGGAGGTCATTCCCTTTATCGGCAACTTAACAGGCACAAGTATCACTGTTCTGGCAGTTATAGCCCAGGGCGGCGACAGTAAAATGATCATCACCGTTCTGATTACTTATGCGATTGTACAATTTCTACAGACCTATATTCTGGAACCTTTAGTTGTGGGTGAGCAGGTGAATATCAATCCACTCTTCACCATTCTGGTGATTGTTCTCGGAGAAATGGTATGGGGCATTCCCGGAATGATCTTGGCCATCCCCCTATTGGGAATAATAAAGATTATATGTGATCATGTACCCGAATTACAACCTTATGGCTTCCTTATGGGTACTGAAAAACAACGGGGAAGGAAAACAGGGGTAATTGATAAGATCAAAGGACTTTTTAATAAATAATTGCACAATGGACTGGAGAATCGGATGTTCAGGATTTTATTATAAGGAGTGGAAGGAGATCTTCTATCCCGCTAAACTACCTCAAAAGCAATGGTTTGAGTATTACTGCCAACATTTCAATACCATAGAAATTAACTCTTCATTTTATAAACAACCATCCCCAAAAAGCTTCGCTGCCTGGTATCAAACGAGTCCGCCGGATTTTCTGTTTACCATTAAAGCGCCCAGAACGATTACCCATTATGGCAAATTCAACCATACAAAAGAGCTCAGCGCCGACTTTTATGATGTAGCTAGTGAGGGTTTAAAAGAAAAACTAGGCTGCGTTCTATTCCAGATGCCTCCCAGCCTTTCATATACAGAAGAACGGCTAAACCTGATTTTAGAAAATCTGGACAAGCGTTTCAACAATGTCATCGAAGCAAGGCACCTCAGCTGGTGGGACCCAACGGTAATACAAGAATTAAAAAAACACCGGATTTCATTTAGTGGCATCAGCTACCCCTCTGCCCTGCCAGAAGATATTATCCAGGATAATGACCCTGTTTATTACCGTTTCCATGGTAAGCCTGTATTGTATAAATCTCAGTATCCCGAGGAACAGCTAAGGGACTTCGTTTCCCAGGTAAATCAGCATAAAAAACGGATTTACGTATATTTTAACAATACCTGGGGCAATGCTGCTTTGATTAATGCAAGGCAGTTAATAGCACTAACTTAAAACAGATGTCGGTATTTACTGACCCATACCATTTAGACAAATCAAGTATCGAATTCCCGGGGACAGGTGCCCTGAATTCCTTCTTTAGCTTGCATAGCTCTGTTTAAACGCAGTTTTTCCTATTTAAAATTGTAACATTCGCGGCTTTTTATGTCTAACTTTCATTAACCTAAACACTAAAAACCTACAAATGCTAAGCATAAAACACATTGTAAAACAATATGCAGCGCACCGTGCCCTCGATGATGTAAGCCTGGAAATAGAAAAAGGCAAGATATTCGGACTTCTGGGACCTAATGGTGCGGGCAAAACTTCCCTGATCAGGATTATCACACAAATTACTGCTCCCGATAGTGGCGAGGTCATATTTAATGGTCAGCGGCTCAATTCAGACCATATTTCACAGATAGGCTATCTTCCTGAAGAGCGTGGCCTCTATAAAAAAATGGAGATCGGCGAGCAGGTACTCTACCTGGCCAGGCTAAAAGGGTTAAGCACTGCCGAAGCGACAAGAAGAGTGAAATACTGGTTTGAGAAACTGGAAATGGGCAGCTGGTGGAATAAGAAAGTAGAAGACCTGAGTAAGGGGATGCAGCAGAAAGTACAGTTTGTGGCTACAGTACTCCATAATCCAGAACTAATTATCCTTGACGAGCCTTTCTCTGGTTTCGACCCTGTAAATGCAGATATTATCAAAAATGAAATCCTGGAGCTGAACAAGCAGGGTGCTACTTTTATCTTTTCTACCCATAGAATGGAATCTGTTGAGGAGCTGTGTGACAATATCGCACTTATCCACCGTTCAAAAAAAATCCTGGATGGCTCCGTAGCGGAGATTAAAGAGCAATATAGAAACAATACCTACTGGGTAGAATACCAGGGGGCTTACAATACTGATCTTTCAGCCGATCTGTTTGAAGTAGTACAGCGGGAAGAAGTAAAAGGGAAGACCATTTTAAAGGTCCTGCTTAAAGAAGGGCGGACAGCTAATCAACTTTTAGCTGCTTTGCTGCCTGTAGTGGCCATCCACCGTCTGGATGAGGTGATACCCACCATGAATGATATTTTTATTGATCAGGTAAAGCAAAAAAACTAAAGACATGAACAAAATCTTACTCATCATACAAAGAGAATATCTGTCACGGGTTAAAAAGAAATCTTTCATTATAATGACCTTTTTAACACCGCTGATTTTTGCAGGATTTTATGCACTGGCGATTTATTTCTCCATACAGGGAGTGAAAGGGACTTTCAACAAAATTGCAGTAGTCAATGACAATAAAACACTGACTGAAAAGCTGACTTCCAAACAAAACTATGGATATACCTATGTCAATAAATCGCTGACGGCAATGAAGGCTGAATTAAAAAAGACAGACTTCGACTATATCCTATATCTTCCTGAATTTCCGCTGGACCAACCTCATGGTATCCAGTTGCTGGGCACAAAACAGGCAGGTATGGCACTAAATAATAAGGTTTCCGACGAAATTGAAAACCTGATCCGCACACAGAAACTGAAAGAGAATGGAATTTCGCAGCAGGACCTCGATAAATTAATATCGAACGTGGATATAGATACCAAAAAAATCAATGAAAATGGCCAGGACGAAGATTCCAGTGCCGGCGCAAGCACCATACTTGCTTTCACCAGTGGTGTCCTGATGTTTTTGTTTATCATGATGTATGGCATTCAGGTCATGCGCGGCGTAATTGAAGAAAAAACTAACCGCATTATCGAAGTGATGATTTCTTCAGTGAAACCTTTTCAGCTGATGATGGGCAAAATCCTTGGTATCGCATTGGTGGGCCTCACGCAGTTTATCCTCTGGATAGTACTGACCATTTCCATTTCTACGGTGGTGATGAAGGTTTTTGTGGATAAAAAAGATATTCAGCAGCTAACAGCCAGTACGACGGTTAAAGGTGGAAAAGCAAGCGTAAAAGAAGGTACTGTACAACCCAAAATGGAGAATAATGCCGGGGAAGCGATCAAAGCAGACAGTCCGCTGAAGACCATACAAAAAAGCATGGCCAGCCTCGATGTCACAAAAATAATTACTGTCTTCATCTTTTTCTTTATAAGCGGATACCTGTTCTATAGTTCGCTCTATGCTGCCATCGGCTCTGCAGTCGATAACGAAACCGAAACCCAACAGTTTATGATGCCTGTGATGCTGCCCTTATTTCTGGGGTATATGCTTTCACTGAGCGTAATTACAAATGACCCTTACGGCAATATGGCCTTCTGGCTGTCTATGATCCCTTTTACCTCGCCCATTGCCATGATGGTGAGGCTCCCTTACGGAGTTCCCAACTGGCAGTTGGCTTTATCCATGGCGTTGCTGGTCATTGGCTTTATAGGTACAGTGTGGGTGGCTTCAAGAATTTACCGTGTAGGTATATTGATGTACGGTAAAAAAGCAAGTTTCAAAGAGATGATCAAATGGTTTACCTATAAAAATTAATAGTTTTACAGCTTTATAGATAAATAGATGAGAGTAGCTGTAATAGACCTTGGCACAAATACCTTCCACCTGATTATAGCAGATTTATCTGCTGCTGGTGTGGACGTAATTTTTAAAACTAACGTACCTGTACGTTTAGGCGAAGGCCGCATTAACGACAATATAATTATTCCTGCAGCCTTTGAAAGAGGGCTGCAGACTTTAAAAGATTTTAAGCAGCAAATTGAGCAGCATAAAGTAAGCCTCGTACGCGCTATCGCTACTTCGGCAGTCCGCAGTGCCAGCAATGGCAGCGATTTTGTTGCCGCAGCAAGCTCCTTTGCCGGAATCGGGATCGAGGTGATCAGCGGTGATGAAGAAGCAGGATTTATATTCAGGGGTGTAAAAGCAACCGGCGCCATTCAGCAGGCCTCCCTCGTTATGGATATTGGCGGGGGGAGTACCGAATTTATTATCTGTACCCCACAGCAGTTGCTCTGGAAAAAAAGCTATAATATCGGTGCTGCCCGTTTAATGCAGGCATGGTTCCATTCAGACCCCATCAGCAGTGAGGAAAAATCTGCCATCCTCCGGCATCTCGACAGTGAATTACAGGAACTGAAGTCGGCCTGTGCCCAATACCATCCTAAAGGACTGATCGGATCCGCAGGTGCCTTTGAAACCTTTGCTGCAATGTTATTAAAAGATATAGACCTGAAGCAGACCAGGTATGCGCAGTTTGACATAACTGCGTATCAGAAATTAGCGGCAACGCTCCTAACCTCCACACATGCAGAAAGGGCGTCCATGCCAGACCTGATTTCACTGCGGGTAGACATGATCGTTATTGCGGCGCTCATTACCAGCTACGTCCTGGAAGAAATTCAGTTAGAGACCATCAGCCTGTCTACATATGACCTGAAAATGGGTGTTTTATACCATGTCTGGGATGATCAGAAATTTGATATTGCAGTATAAAGTTTCTCTGTAGGCATGCCCATAACATTAGTATACGAACCTACAATCTTCTCTACTGCAATTAACCCTATCCAGTCCTGTATACCATAGCTTCCTGCCTTATCATACGGATTATAATGTTTGATATAATAATCGATCTGTTCAGCTGTAATGGGCTTAAAATACACTTCAGTTACATCATAGAACGAGATCATTTTCGCACCGTGTGCCAGCGTTACACCAGTATAAACGTCGTGCTTGCTCCCGGATAATTTAGTTAACATTTCACGTGCTTCGCCCGGGCCTGATGGCTTTCCAAGAATCTCACCATTAAAGGCCACTATGGTATCAGCAGTAATCACCAGGCTATGTACTCTTTCTTTTACAAAAGCAAGTGCTTTCTTCTCTGCAATGAAAACAGCTATTTGGGCAGGCTCCAGCTTTTTAGAATAGCTTTCATCAACATCTTTGAGCACCACATGAAATTCAAGATTCATAGCGGCTAATAATTCTTGTCTTCGAGGCGATTTAGATGCTAGAATAAGTGGGTACCGTTGCATAAGTTAATTTTGCGCTAAAATAACAAAAGCGACTCATATAGCCGCTTCTATTATTTGAAATATTTTTGCAATATTTTTATCCTATAATTTAATTGTCAGCAGGTTTTCTTTCAGGTCTGTCTCCCCTGTTTTTCATTGCTGCTTTGCGCTCTTCTTTATAGGTTTCATATGCTTTCTTCTGCTCATCTGTCAGTAAGCTATTGATTTTTAAATCATTGTCTTTCATCATCGCCATCATTTTCTCACGCATATCTTTCCGGTCTTCGCCTGCTTCTTCGCGTGCTTTTACCATCTGTGCCTGCTGATCTAATAAGATAGTCTTTACTTTTGCCTGCTGATCGGCAGTAAGTGTTAATTTCTCAGTAAGCTGAGCCGTCATTTTTGTCGCCCTTTCTTCTGGTGTACCCATTTTACGGGGACCACCTTGTGCATTTGCAAATGTTATTACACTGAATAACAAGCCGCAGATAATTGCTAATTTCTTCATCTTCAATTGATTTTTAATTTCAATGATAGAGGAGAAAAAGAAGAAAAGGTTTAACAGGATAAAATTATTTTCCTGAATCGGAAGCCAAAGGCTTTTCATCAAACCAACTTCCCTGTAGCTTCATCACTTTCTCAATCACATCCCTTACGGCAGTTTTACCTCCGTTAAAAGGAGAAATATAGCTGGAAATAGCCTTGATATCGTTAGTTGCATCGGCGGGGCAGGTGGCTATACCTACCAGCTGCATGACATTGAAATCGGGAACATCATCGCCCATATACAATACTTCAGCTGCCTGGATATTATATTTTTCCAGGTATTTTTCAAACACCTCCACCTTATCACCAACACCTAAATGAATATCAGGAATGCCCAGGCCTGCAAACCGCTTTTCCATAGCTTCTCCTTTTCCTCCTGAAATGATACACACATGGTACCCTCGCTTTACTGCCAGCTGCAAAGCATAGCCGTCTTTTATGTTAAAGGTGCGCAAGAGTTCGCCAGAGGGCGTCGCAAGAACATCTCCGGTAGTTAACACTCCGTCAACGTCGAATATAAGCGTCGTTACGGCCTTCAATTTTTCTAAGATCATGATTTTTATTTAGCTCTCCATTCTCATACCATGGCATAAAGGATCACTTCTGGCATGTTGAATATTAATAACAATCGCCAAAAATAAGCAGCACAAACCGCAATCCGCTTAATTGTAAGTATTTTTAATGCTTTTACTGAGAATTTCATAGATCACCTGCAATTCGGGCGAGCCCGTCAGGAGTGATAAATGCTTTGCCATTGTTTTTTCATCGCCACGCACAGCCGGCCCTGTTTGTACAGCCCGAGGATCGGATGTTTGTATTTTCTGTGCCGTTTCCATTATCAGTGGCTTCAGCAAAGCAAAATCAAGCTGATATTGCGCTAAAATGGTGTTGCTGAGATGGTATAAGTGGTTGCTGAAATTACAGGCAAATACGGCCGCAACATGCAGGATGCTGCGCTGCTCAGTACTCACAACAGATACCATGGGACTGATTAAATGTGCTATGGCAGAAAGTTTATCTAATGTTTCAGCCGAGTCGGCCTCAATACATAGCGGTACTTTTTTGAGGTCTATAGCAGTAGTTTTAGAGAAAGTCTGTAAAGGATAGAGTACGCCGTAGCCCTTTCCTGTTGCAGAGAGTACATCAATAGCAGTAGCACCAGACGTATGGACAACGATCCCTTTCAGGTCTGCCAGATGAGGGGCAACAGCAGCAATAGCATCATCACGAACAGCAATCACGTAGCAGTCGGCCGTCCGGTCAAGGTCTGCCCAGTTATGAATCGCTTCAGCCTGGGTCAGTGCCGCCAGGATCTCCGCATGCTGTGCATTTGGGCTCCACACCTGTATAATCTCAGCACCTACTTCTTTAAAAGCAATAGCCATGTGTGTTGCCACATTCCCTGAGCCTATACAAACGATCTTCATTGCAAACCTTTTATTTATATTTTAATTGCTTTTTATGCTCTCGTAATTACTTTTTATCGCTTTCCAGTTACCTTTTACTTCTCTCTAATTACCTTTTATTTCTCTCTGTCTCCTGAATATAGAAATCAGGAAGCCAATAACCATAACAATTAAGCCAACCCAGTATAAATTGATATAAGGGAATTCAATAGCCTTGAATACCACCCAGTCTTTAGCCTGCTGAGGTTTTTCAAACACCTGCAATTCTACTTTTTTCTGGTCAGGAAGGATTTTGGTAAAACGCAGCCTTAAGCCCAGATCAGGGATGTTCCTGGCGAAGTCAAATGTATTATTTCCTTTCACCAAAAATATAGGCTCTGTTTTGTATATTTTTCCATTCAGGTCAATCTCGAGCGGAAGTCCGACAGCAAGATCGCCCTCAGCTAAGGCAAGGCTCTTCGCAGTAGGCTTAAAGTTTAGTGCTTTAACAGTGATTATCCCGCTGCTGGTATGCAGCGTATCGCCTGTACTTACATTAACAGTCCTGGGTTTTTTATAATTTTCTTCATCACTCTGCGCTTCGCTTTCGATACTATGCTCATCCTTTGCTTCAGGAGCACTGGTGATATGCGTATAAATATCGTAAGTAAGGTAATGTTTGGTATCCGGAGAAGCAATAAGTCCCATTTTAGGATTCGTCTGCACATGCGGGTTCAGGTCAAAGCTCTCTTTCACATTGCCTGTCTTCTCATCAATCACCTTAAAGTTTAAAGTGTAGAAAGTATTAGGGGCAATAGTTGTATCATTAGTATAGGTAACAGTAAAACGGCCCATTTTCTTAGGCTCATTTTTATACAGCACCATATTTTCGCCCGGTTTCTCCACCTTTTCAAAGTCCTTCACCGGAATGAAGTTCGTAGCATTTAAGGAAACCGCTTTATTTGTTGCCGCCGCTACCAATGCGCCAACCAGCAGTAAGGCAAAGCCGATATGCGCTACCGCAGCACCGATCAGCTTGCTTTTGCCGCCAAATCCTTGTGAAAGGATCCTTGCATTGGACAAGATGGCAAACATACAGCTGAAAGACAGCAGGATATAGATCAGATTATGGTAAACATCAGTAACATATACAAAGCCGGCAGTAAGCAAAATAGCCACGATCAGCGTAGCAATCAGGCTGCTGTAAAACTTACGCAGGTCAGTACGTTTATATTTCAAAAACTGTGAAAATCCGGAGATCAGCGTAACCAGTATCGCAAAAGGAGCCTGCCACTGATTATAATACTTTATCGCATCAATTGGCGGGGCGAAGTTGGTACCGAAAGCTTTGTTGAATACCGGGACTGAAGTAGAGAAAATAACCTGGATACAGGCTACAGTAACTACCAGGGCACCAATAAACATCCAGAATTCCCTTGAGTACGTCTCTTCATCTTTGTTGGTAATAGGCAATTCTTTCCAGCGTACAATGATCAGCACTACCGGAATAATCAGGAACACTACATTATATAAAATCAGGTGTCCGAACATACCCAGATCCGTAAAAGAGTGTACCGACGTTTCGCCCAGAATACCACTTCTGGTTAAGAATGAAGCATACAATACCAGGATAAAACTAACCAGTACCAATACGATCGACGTAAAGAAAGCATGTCCTGTATTTTTAAATGCAATAATAACGTGTAAAGCACCGATCAGGGTTAACCAAGGAATGAGCGAAGCATTTTCCACCGGGTCCCATGCCCAGAAGCCGCCGAAGTTGAGTGCTTCATAAGCCCAGAAAGAACCCATGATAATTCCTGTTCCCAATACCATTACAGCAAACAGTATCCATGGCATAGCAGGTTTTACCCATTCTTTATATTTCTTTTGCCATAAAGCAGCAATTACATAGGCAAAGGGCACAACCATACTGGCAAATCCCAGGAACAATGTTGGCGGATGGATAACCATCCAGTAGTTTTGTAATAAGGGGTTTAAGCCTCTGCCATCGGTAATAAACTTCAGGTAGTTCTTGAAATTTTCAGGATCAGCAAACACCACCGGAGCCATATCTTTCAGGTTTACCGCTTCCCTTAACAGGATAAACGGTGAACTGCCGATACGTTCACCAAAAATCTGTACCCCCAGTAACATCGACGTCAGAAATACCTGTGAGAAAGCAACAACAGTAAGCACCCCATTTTCCCAGGTCTTCGCTTTCCAGATCAGTATAGCCCCTAAGAGCGACTGCCAGAATGCCCACAGCCAGAAACTACCCTCCTGGCCTTCCCAGAATGCTGAAACAATATAGTATACAGGAAGAGCCTTTGATGAATGTGAATAAACGTAATAATATTCGTTATAATGATTCAGGATCAGGTAGAACAATGTAACCCCCACTCCTATTACACTTAGCCAGTTGATCAGGAATGAAATTCTTCCCATCCGTTGCCATGAGCGGTCTGTGACATCCTTATTCTGTGTAGCAAAGAAATAAGAAATGGCTGAAAGTAGCGAAGCGGCAAATGCCAAAACAATAAAGAACTGCCCAACTTTGCCGGGAAGGAGGGTCTCTCCTGTAAATTGTATATCCATTAAGATTATTTGTATCGTTTAACCTGTCCGTCCTGCTTGATCTCTACCAGGTCATTATTGTATTTTGAAGGGCATTTCATCAATATCTTCGATGCCATAAAGGTTCCATGATCCATTTTACCTATCAGCACCAGTTTCTCTGAACGCTCAAAATCCTGCGGCTTGGTACCGCTGTATATTACTTTGCCAATATCCCCTTTTTCATCTTTCATATAAAAAGAGAAATGATTGGCATCTTTTAATGCATCATAAAAAGTACCTTTCTCCTTAACCCAATGGCCCATCACGTGAAATTCACGAGAGTCTTTCGCAGCCTCCGAAAAGGTCGAATAGTTACTGGTATCTGCATTTAAGCTAACCAGGAAACCCACACAAATCGCAATTGTAATTAAGCCGATAATCGCACTTTTTCTCATAGATATAACAAATTAAAAGAATAGCACAAAGATAAAAAATATAAGTACCATAAGAGGTATAGACCGCTGCTATATATTTAGATGACAAATTGCTGATAGTTAGCTGACAAAAAAACAACAGAAAATATGGATTAAT
>JAATFQ010000074.1 GCA_015655115.1 Sphingobacteriales bacterium | reverse complement strand
TACGAAGTTACCATTAGTAGCTCGTGATAAATTGCGGACTGGGTTTTTATCGAATGTAGTTAGCTGCGTTACCTGTGAAGGGTTGCTGAGTGACGATTGATATAAATTCTGTGTACCATTTTTTTCGCTCAGGTAGTAAAACGTATCTCCACTGCCCCAAACGGGCTCACGGTCTTCGCCATTAAACGTGGATACCTTAGTATAGGTTGCATTTTTGATGTTGAAAGTCCATATATCGCGGGTTATAGCCGAAGTATGGTGCTTTCTCCAGGCATCTTCATATCCTTTTCTATCCTGAAAGATCAGCATATCTCCCTTTTGATTGTAATGGGCATATTCCATTCCGGCACTGTTCAGCAGCAGGCTGTTCCCGCCCTTCGCGGGTACAGTATATAACTTTGTAAAAATAGCATCAAGGGGGAACCTGGCCGACGAATAAATATCATGGCGGTCCGTTCCGAATATAATTTGCGCATCATCGGCAGAGAAATCGTACGGAATATCCCGGCTGGAATTAAAGGTAATTCTTGTGGTTTCCCCACCAGAAGCATTTATGGTATATACATCAAAGTTACCATAACGGTCGGACGCGAAAGCGATGGTTTTGCCATCATGGCTCCAGACCGGATAACCATTGTAGGCACTGGTAATAGTAAGCGGCACGGCATCGCCACCAGTATAAGGGACTTTAAAGAGGTTGCCTTTATATTCAAAGGCTATCCATTTTCCATCTGGCGAAACCGAAGGCTGCTGCATCCAGCGGGGCTGTGTCTGCGCCTGACCTTTAAAGCTGGCTAAAGCTAAAAAAGAGAATAATAGTATACATTTCTTCATTTTAATTTATGTATTTATAAGTGATACAGGTAAAACCCTGCCTATTTGTACATTCATCCGCATACGTTTCCGCCATTTCTATATTTATATTCCGATACTCCCCCTAATTGTCCCTATACACTGCCTAATTCTCCTGATATATTTACAAAATCAAAGCACCAGACTCTTTATTAATCATAATTACGAAAATCCTGGCATATAACCGTAAATTTATTGCATTTATGGGCCAGACAGGCCATGTTCCTTTGAGATTCAAAGAACTATACATGGTTTGTGTCTATTTGAAATTTAGTTGTGGTGTTATTTTGGGTTTGATATTTTATTCACCATCTCATTGATTGCAGTTTCAATAACTTTTGGATGCTCCTGGTTGATATAATGACCACTGTTCGGAACCAATATTTGTTTGCTATCTGTTGAAAGAAGCAAAAAATCTTTCTGCATTTTATTCCAGCCACTTAACATTTCTGTCTTTAATTTTTCATTTTCAATAGATGAATCAAAGCGCTTTTCATCCGCGGCAGTTAATACATAAAGAGGAATAGCACCAAAAGATTTTATTTTTGATGCTTCTTTTTTGATGAAACTCATTTGATCCTGCTCTTCCAACACGGCATCTGCGCTTTTGTAAAGCAAAGCGGGCATTATGGAATTTTGATAATCATATTGTTTATCATTGGGAAACATCCCTTTGAACATTAATCTGGCGAGTCCAAAAGTATTAGCAAATTTTAGAAAATCACCCGGCAATCCCTGATTTACCATTTTGTATAGTTCCGGCGATAAATATTTTTCATCATCAGGGCATTGGCTATCTACCAATATTACACCTGCAACATCTTTAGCATACTGATTGACAAAGAATCGGACAAGTGTTCCTCCAAATGAATGCCCTACAAGAATATATGGTTTTGGGGCGTTGATTTTTTCCAACAAAAGATGTAATTCTTTAGCTATTTCCTCGCCTGATTTTGGATTTTCGCCCCTATCACTCCATAAAATTCCTGCCCTGTCATATGAGACACTTGTATAAGAGGCGGGTAATTCTTGTTGAATAGGATACCATTGCAGATGTCCGGCTGGATCAAATGCAGTTTCAAATACAACAGTTGGCCCTCCATTTCCTTTTTTGTAATAATGCAGGCGATGATTTTCAACTTCTGCAAAGTTACCATCAGGTTTAATTTTTTCAGCATCATTCCGGGATGTCCTTTCAAAAATAAATCCTGCTATGAGTAATAATACTACCAATGTAATTAATCCTAAGCCTATTCGTTTTGTCCACTTGAGAAAAGGTCTCATATCTTTTTATTACACAAGACGCTTATATATTTGTTTCGTTGCACCTCAGGTGTTTTTTGCAGATTTTATTTTGTATTACAGTTAACCTCACAATGGCGGATAAATGAAAGTCAAAGTATATCAGCTACTTTAGCGTTCATTAATGTTTATACATAAAAAAAGCTATCGTCTGCAGCAGACAATAGCTTTTTATAAAATAAGCAGATAATCTGCCCAATAGTATTTCTTGTTAACTATACCAACGAAGCTTCAAGAGTAATGTCAAGGTTATAAGCCTTGCTCACAGGGCAATTTGCTTTTGCTCCCGCAGCTATTTCCTGGAATTTCTCTTCAGTAATCCCTGGAATTGAGGCTTTAAGCACCAGGTTAGAAGTGGTAATCACGCCGTTATCAAGGGTGATATACGATTTAGTTTCCAGGGATTCAGGGTTGAAACCCGCTTCAGTAAGGTCGAGGCTTAATTTCATGGTGAAACAACCGGCATGAGCTGCGGCCATCAATTCTTCAGGATTTGTTCCAACACCCTCAGCAAAACGGCTGTTGAATGAATATTGTGCCTGGTTTAAAGTGGTGCTTTGGGTAGTGATATTTCCCTTGCCTTCTTTTATTGTTCCGTTCCAAACGGCTGTTGCATTACGTTTCATAGTATTTATTATTTTGATAAATTGTTATTCAACAACACGAAGCCGGCAGTAGCAGTGTAATGCGCGGTTTTATATCCTTACAGGACATTCGTCCTTGTTATAACATTAAAGCGGGTTGTATTGTTTTCAGGCTTGCTGCCCGGAAATAAAATTATATCCGCAGTGCGGAATACAAAAAAATACCCGGAACTTCCCCCCGGGTATTGCGGCTACTTCTGGCTGTTGCTTAGTTTTGTTCTACTGCCTGGTTTTCTTCGATAATCTGTACATCCCATGGCAGCATCGTACAAGTCTGATTGGTACTCATCAGCTTATTGCCCAGCAACTCTTTACCTTTGCCATGTGGGTAGACAAATGACGCAGGCTGAGCCGAGTAATTAAAATAATAATGAACAGTTTTACCTTTTTCATTTATACCTTTCTTAGTGATCAGTGGAAATGATAGCTGTTGATCGGCTTTCCATAAGCCAGCATTTTTAACCGCCTGCTCCATAATTTTCTGCGTTAGCGCCGCTCCTGGCATAAAGCCTACATAGGTAGCAGTACCTTTACCAAACTTGTTTCTGGTTACAGCTGCATATTTGCCCCATACAGGGTGATCGTATGATGCCAGTACCTCTGCTGTGCCTGGTGTGATCAGCTCCATCCATTTATCCGGCGTATTATTGCCGGCACCCACCTGGTACGGATCTCCTTTTAAGGAGACATTCTCCGGAAAGGTAAACTGGCTGTAAGTAATGCCGCAGGCAATATTGATCAATCCCGGTTGTTTGCTGCTGCGTACTTTTACATTTTCATCAGAGAAACCACTTTTAAAAGTATAAACGATATGTCCACCATTTTTCACATAGGCATTCAGGCGATTCAATAAGCTGTCGGATGCAGCATATAATGCCGGTACAACGATCATTTTATATTTTGACAAGTCTTTTGTTGAAGGATCCACAAAGTCCACCCCAATGTTCATCTGATATAAAGCATCATAAAACGGGCGCAGCACATCATTATAGTTTTCGCTGCGTCCCCAGCCATAAGAGAAAGCATTGAAAGCTGTTAAAGCTTCATTGCTGAATAAAACAGCCACATCATTTTTCTGTTGTAAATTGAGCAAATGAGGACTCAGTTTTTTAAAGTCGCGCCCAATAGTTTTTGCTTCAAGGTAAGTAGGGTTAGGTTCAAAATCGTGGCTCAGCAGGCCTTTCCAATATGTTTCTGCCGCATTGTGAATAGATGACCAGTGCCAGTATTCGACCATGCTTGCTCCAGAGGCCAGGTGGCTGAAGGCCTGCAGCCGCAGCTGCCCCGGGTAAGGCACCCATTGCGGGAAGCCCTGGGCCTGGGTTTCCAGGACAAGGTAATTCTGTCCGTTTTTCATTGACCGGGCCACATCACCGCCAAAAGAAATTTCAGTCCCTGTCAGGTGATCCTGCGTAGGATGGTAAATATCTACCCCTGCAATATCCAATGCTTTCGCAGCAGCGAAATGATCTACCTCAGGCTGGATACCATAAGAATAATTGCGCCAGTCGAAGTCGAAGTTCTGGGTAATAAACTGGTCTTTACGTTTATATTCACGTACAATAGCCGCCTGCCATGCCAGGTAATCCGTAACCTCCTGACGCTGGAATTTAGCAAACTCGCTGTTCAGGCTGGCATTGATACTCTGGTTAAAAGTCCCGTTAACGGAAGGAAAATCATCCCAGTTATTGATGCGGTTGCTCCAGTAATCCAGTCCGAATTTCTTGTTAAGTGTATCCAGAGAAGGGAATTTTTTCTTCATATAGGCTACAAACAGCTGCTGGACATTCGGTCCGCTGGTTTTATAGGCTTTAGTCTCATTGTCCACCTGGTAACCGATAATGGCAGGGTGTGAATGAACATGTTCCATGATCTTGCGGATCACTATTTCGGCATGCCTTCTGAAATCCACATTTGTGATATCCATATTCTGGCGCGTGCCGTATTGATTTTGTCCGCCAGGAGTAACGGCAAGGATTGCAGGATATTTCTTCACCAGCCAGGTAGGCACAGCATAAGTAGGTGTGCCAATGATCACCCGGATACCAGCCTTATGCATCGCATTGAGTACCCTGTCGATATGGGAGAAGTCGTACACTCCTTCCTGTGGCTCCAAAGTACTCCAGGTAGATTCTGCAATCCTGACCACATTAATGCCGGCATCTTTCATCATCTGTACATCTTTATCCAGACGGTCATATGGCATATACTCATCGTAATAGGCCACGCCATACAGCAACTGGTCTGCCTTGAAAGATTGCGCCGGGACTACCCTGCTAAACCCTAACATCAAAAACAGAAAACAGACATTGCTCAATATAAACCCAGGTTTCTTCATTCTTGTATAATTAATATGAACAGAATATTTTGAACTATATTTTAATAAGTATAAAAAGATACGCTAAAAATAAGCATCCTGCTTTGTGAAACTCAATTTCCGCATAATTCAGTAATTATCTGCTTAAATCAGCCATTAATTGCAGGATAGCTTCATTATTTTAATTGATAAAAAGCTGATTCATTACCTGATCAGAAATGTATTGAAGGAATCTGCCTTAAACAGTGGGGCAATGGTAGTCCCACCAATTTTAATCCGGATCACCTTGTCTTCAGTACTTTCATTACGTACAACTACAGCAATGCTATGGTCAGGATTCTCAAAAGCAATAATGTTCTTATCCAGTCCGCTGGTCTCCAGGTATTTTGCACCCGGCAGCACATAGTGGCTAAAGTGTTTCATCAAATAATATTCGTAAGTATAAGCATAGGTTTTCGCTACTTCGTTTACCGTAATCAGTGAGTTCTGAAACCATCCCCAGGTACTTCTTCCGCCGTCAGGCAATGACAAGTTCCAGTATTCGTAGGTCTTCACCCCGTTTTTAAGATAATGGTCCATCAGCGTCCAGCTGTATTTACAGTAAGCCCAGTCGTTCAGTCCGTTGCCGCACTCCTGCTCGGTCTGGTATAAAGCCAGGTTGGGATAGCGTTGATGAATATCAGCGATAGCCAGCTTACCATCCCACTGGAAACCTGCTCCTTTAATATATTTGCTGCTTTTCTCTGCCTTCAATACCGTATCTACCAGTGCCGGATTGCCTTTTTCAACCGTCCCCATAAACACATCTACACCCAATTTTTTCATCTGCGGACCGAGGTAGCTGATAAACTCAGAGAGTCCCGCGGCTGTCCAGGTGGCGCTTGGAAAAGTTTGGGGCGAGTTAAACTCATTTTGCGGCATTACCATCGATATCTTAATCCCCTGTTTTTGATAGGCCTGAATGAATTTGGAGAAGTAAAGCGCATAGGCTTCAAAATACCGGGGTTCCTGTATAAACATGTTTGTACCTGCTTTACCCACCTGATCAGGCTTAATGCCATTGTCCAGACCAGCAAAATCAAAGCGCAGATCGCGCCACGAAGTCAGGCCTCCTTTAGGGAATTCTGCTCCTGCATAGTGTTTATTGGTTTTCATCCAGGATGGGGGCGACCAGGGCGAGGCCCATAATTTCAATGCCGGGTTGTAGCGAAGGGCCGATTGGATAAAGGGCACCAGTGTTTCCATATCATTGCTGATGCTGAAGTTCTTCATTTTGAAGTCGCCCTCCGTTTCATTATAAGAATACCATTTGCGGGCAAAGTCGTTCGATCCGACCGGCATCCTGAAAACGGTAAAGTTTGCCCCTTTACCCGGGGCAAACAATTCCTGGAAAATATTGTCCTGATCGCTTTTGCTCAACGCATTCAGTGAAGTCCAGCCCAGCTCATTAAAACAGGCACCGAAGCCTTCCATGGTCTGCAAAGGTTTATTGGGAAATACCTCTGCATCACTGCTGCTGCCGCCGGTAGTTTTCTGCGTATGCTGAACCTGCCAAGTCTGGTTGGCAGTAGTACTTGCCCACTCAATATCCTGGGCGGTGACACTGAAATTTAAGCCAGCGCATATAGATACCGCTGTTAACAGGCCGGCTCCATATTTGATACTTTTCTTCATTTTATACAAAATTTAAATACGCGTTGTTAAAACTTAAAGTTTATTGAAGCTTCGGCAGTAAATGGCCTGATGTAGGAACCATTCAGGATTGTTCCATAGTAAGATGAAGGATCAGTGATCAGCTCGGCACCCTGAATAGTACCTTTGGCGCCACGCTGGTTCAGTGGGTTTACCACTGTTAAGCCCAGGTCAAAATGTTTATTGAGGTTGTAGTTGATCCCTGCAAAGGTTTCTATCCTGCTCTTAAAATAAAGCACATTCGTTAAGTTAGCTGTTTGCTTGCTGAAATACCTGATACTGGCCCACAATTTCCATTTGTCTTTGGTGTAAGAAGGGTCAATTTCCATCAGTACTTTGGATATTTCAAGCACTGTGTTGCCATTGTAGTTATAGTTATTTCCGAAAGCGGTAAACGTATAATCTTTATATACCGGATTCTGCAAAGTAATCAGGTAGTGGATGCTGAAGTTCCTGAATGGATTAGCCACAATATCGGTTGTCCACCCCACGGTTTTAATGCCATAATAAACGGTAGCTACAGAGGCATCGCTGCTGTTTTCAGGGTTTACCAGGTTTAACCTTTTCAGATTGTTATTTTGGGTAAGATAATTCACAGAAGATACCAGGCTAAATTTATCAGCGTTCAGGTATAGTCCGAAACTTGCATAAGGTGTTTTAATTGTCGCCAGGTTAGGAATCACAGAGCTCGAGTAACTTTCCAGCTGTCCATTTTTCTCAGTATAAATTGTTTCAGCAATTAACCCGAATTTAGGGGTGATCTTGTAAACGGCATTTACGTCAAATGCTTTCTGGAACCAGTCGTGGTTAATGGAGGTAGTTGGCAAATCACCCAGCACAATACCTGCGGTACGGTCCTGGCTATGGTAATTACCGTTTATTTTATAATACTTTAAGTTTAGTCCGTAAGTAATGGAAAAACGGTCAGACACATTCCAGTCGTCGGAGAAGAAAGCAGCCAGTTTATTTTCCCAGCCGTCATGGTACTCACCGCCAACGTTGTAATTGTAAAATCCGTATTCGTCCGTGTTAGATGTTCCGCCCGGAGTAGATCTCAGCAATTTAGCAGGGTTAGCAGTAGCTTCCTGGTAAAAGAAATCGCGGCTGGACGTATATTTATCGATATTGTAATAAGATTCTGTTAAACCTATCCTCCAGTTGTGTTTTTCTGTTTTATTGACAATGTCTACCCTGCCACTCAGCGTTTGAATGGGGATATCAGGACTATACATTCCTAAAACCGACTGTACATCTCCGGTATATTTAGTACCATCAGTGTAAGTGAACTGATCTGCAGCGCTCTGTGTCACAATACCCAGAGGGATAGTCATCAGTACTGTAGATTTAGCCGCATGGTAGCGGGCACTGAAGTTCATTTTCCATTTCTCGCTCAGCTGATAGTTACCAGTGAAATCGATTGTATGTGAAGTCGAACCAGCATCATTGCCGAGGTTAACGGTATTAAAGTCGCCCGTAAGGATGTTTTGAAAACGGAGATTACCGTCATTTACAAAATACGAGTCCCTGCCGATCCTGAAATTTGACAGCTCTTCTGCTTCGCCACCTTCTTGGTACCTGAAGATACTGTAATTGGTCAGTGTAGCTGATTTTGTATATTTATACAATAAGTTGATCTCCCCTTTCTTAAAGCGCTTACTGATTCCTGCCCTGTAGATCTGCGTTTTATCCGCATAGTTGGTGAAATCCATATCATATGTAGAGGGATCATAATTGGCATAGGCGCCTAAAGTATAGAACCAGCCATTTTTAATAGGTCCGGATACATTGATATCACCTTTCAGCCAGCCAAACTGGTTGGAAGCAGCAGTACCATTGATTTCCAGCTTGTCGGAACACAGGCGGGTATAAGAGTTAACGGCAAAGCCAAGGTCGCCCTGCGTGATGGCTACCTCACCTAATTTCAACAGACCTGTAGCGCCCAGACTTACGCTGGACCGCCAGCTGGCAGTAGGTAGTTCGGGCCAGAAAAAGTGTACAACAGGCAAATTATTTTCAAGGATAGTGATCCCTCCTACACTGGCGGGCAATCCAATATTTACTTCTCTGGGACCAGTATTGTTGGCTGCATTTAACATCACATTTCTGTTTTGCTCTTCCTTGTTTGCAGGTTTAGTCGTTTTTACTTTGACACTGTCGGGCACAGATTTTTTGTCCTGAGCATATACAGCAGTGGTTAAAATTCCGGATGCCCCTAAAATCAGGGCGAATAGATTTTTGTTCATAACGGCAAGTTTTTTTTGATTTGGCTAGCTTTTAATTGGGTGATAATAATACATTCACAGCAATGCTTCATTACGAAGCAATGATATATTATTTTATTTAGACCTCCAAATAATTATTTTAAACCTATAATTGTGCAGAATGGAAAAAGACGAGAAAATAATCAATATGAGCAAGGAGTTATGGGCAGAATATATGCCCCATCTCTCCGTTGACAGCGTGGTATTTGGGTTTCATGAGAACCAGTTGAAAGTACTTTTAGTGAGGATGGCGGGCACAGGTTTATGGCTGTTGCCTGGCGGTTATGTCCGCAAAAACGAAGACGTTGCTGATGCTGCTGAGCGTGTTTTGCAAGAGCGTACTGGTGCAGAACGTATTTATTTACAGCAGTTTGGCGTATTTGGGAACCTTAACCGTTCAGAAGATTTCTTCCAGGCATACGATGATGACCTGTGGCATAAGCAGCGGTTTATATCCATAGGCTTTTATGCGCTGGTCGATCATAGCACAGTGAACCCGAAAGTAGACATTTATAGTGATAGATGCGAGTGGCAATCGATTGTTTCTTTACCTGAGATGGGTATGGACCACCGAACAATTTATGATACTGCGCTGACAGTTCTCAGACAACAGCTCAGCTATAAGCCGATTGGAATGAATTTGCTGCCCGAACGTTTTACGATGACGGAGCTGCAGACTTTATATGAAACTATCCTTGGAAAGACACTGAACAGGGGTAATTTTTACCGGCGGATCATGCGTTTTGGGATCCTGGTGAAGCATGAGGACCTGCGTAAAGGCGGGGCGCATAAAGCACCCAACCTTTACAGCTTTGATCCTGTAAAATATCATGAATCCCTGCAAGGGATAGACTGGTAGAAGATTACCCGGTCATTTATTGTTTCCATCCGCCGCCCAGGGCACGGTAGAGGTTAACTACAGATTGCAGTTGCTGCAGCCTGTCACTAATACCACTCAGCTGAGCCGCCAGCAGGCTTTGCTCAGAGGTAAGCACATCGGTATAGTTAGTGGCCGAGCTATAGCGCAGCAATTCCTGCGTATAATCTACTGCTTTTGTTAAAGCAGCGATTTGTTTGGTACGTGCATCCTGTTTTTCTACAGCGGTCTGGTAGGCATACATGGCATTGGATACCTCCTGCCCTGCTACCAGCAGGCTCTGCTGAAAATTGTTCATAGCCTGGATCTGTGCCGACTGTGCTTTTGTTAAGCGCGCTTTATTTAAGCCCTGGTTAAAGATCGGCTGAGTGAGCCCCCCAACCAGATTGTAAAAAACAGACTGGTTAAAAAGATCTTTTAAATCCAGGCTGGAGAATCCTCCGCTGGCTGTTACCGTCAGACTTGGATAAAAATAAGCCCTTGCGGCATTCGTGTTCTCAAAGGCTGTTCTTAGGGCAAACTCTGCCTGCTGCACATCGGGCCTGTTTTTTAATAACTGCGCAGGGACCCCTGTAGTCAGGGCCGCGGGTGTTTCCTGCACCGACAGGGTACTTCTGTCTACTGGTCCCGGTGCTGTCGCCAGCAGGATGTTCAGGGCATTTTCAGTTTCGCGGATACTTTGTTTTAAATCCGGTATAGACACTTCAGTAGCATAGCGGCTGGCTTCACTCTGTACTACCGCAGCACCGTTCACCACAGCACCTTCTTTCAGCGCTTTCATCGTTTCCACATTTGCAATCCTGCTTTTTAGCGTGGCCTGCGTAATAGCCAGCTGTTGGTCTAATGCCAGCAGGCTGTAATAGTTATTGGCAATATCGGCGATCAGTTGTGTCTGAACGGCCTTTTTTGCCGCATCAGTACCCAGATAGCTAGCCAGGGCCGCCCGTTTGGCACTGCTCAGTTTGCCCCAGATGTCGGCTTCCCAGGAAGTACTGAGGGATAGCTTGAAGGTGTTCGTCAGCGTGTTGATATTGATGCCTGCCGGGAAGTTCTGCGCAGCCTCGGAAGCTTTGCTCCTGGTTGCGGTCGCATCAGCACTTAGGCTGGGCAATAATGCCAGCTTACTTTGGCGCAGCGTAGCCTGCGCCTGCAGGATATTCTGGATCGCATTTTTAAGGTCTACGTTGTTATCAAGCCCACGCTGTATCAGTACTTTCAGCTTTGCATCAGAGAACAAGCTCTGCCATGGCCTGTCGGCTATAGTAGCAGAATCTGTCATTTGTTGATCACGGTAGAGTCCCGCGGTATTTATATCGGGACTCTTGTAGGTTTTCGTTACCGAGCATGCACTCATGAGTGCGGCTGCTGCGAATAAAGTAAAAACCTGTTTTTTATGGTTGTAAATCATTTCTTTCTGTTCTAAATGTTTAAATCGGCTAAACTGTTCCGGCTAAGCTTTTGGTGGATCAATCAGCTTGTGCTGTTCTGCACCTTCAATTCTTTTCGTTTCAGCAGCAGGCTGTTCGTCGTCGTCCTCATCATCGTACCCATTTTTGGCAGGACCACTGATTTTTTCCTGTAAAGTCTGGAAGATGATAAAAAGCACCGGAATGGCAAACACGCCGATTACAGTACCAATGAGCATCCCTCCTACGGCACCTGTACCGATAGATTTATTACCTACCGCCCCGGCACCACTAGAGAACATCAAAGGCACCAGGCCGAAGATGAACGCAAAAGACGTCATCAGGATCGGACGCAAACGGGCGACAGCCCATTCAATGGCCGACTGAACAATAGGCAGTCCATTTCTTCTTCTGTCCAGCGCAAACTCTACGATCAGGATCCCATTTTTGGCAAGTAGTCCGATCAGCATGATCAGCGAGATCTGCAGATAGATATTACTGTTCAGCTTAAATATAATTGAGAACAAATAGGCTCCGGCGAGTCCGAAAGGAATAGCAAGCAGCACAGCGAAAGGAAGAATGTAACTTTCATATTGCGCGCTCAGCAGGAAGTATACAAAGATCAGGCAGAGCACAAAGATGAATATCGTTTCACTGCCCGAGGCCAGCTCTTCCCTGGTAAGGCCAGAGAATTCATATCCATATCCCGCAGGCAATGACGATGCGGCAACTTCCTGGATAGCTTTAATCGCATCACCAGAACTATAGCCCACATTTGGAGAACCTGTTACCGCAATAGAGCTGAACAAATTGAACCTCGAGATAGACTCCGGACCAAATACTCTTGTCATCTTGATAAACTCAGTGATAGGTGCCATGGTACCTGAGGTAGTTCGGACAAAGATCTTGTTCAACCCTTCAGGATTTTTGCGGTATTCTGCGGATGCCTGTACCATTACACGGTATTGCTTACCAAACTTGTTAAAGTTGGAAGCATACAAACCACCGTAATATCCCTGCATGGTTTCCAGTACTGAGTTAACGGTGATGCCTGCTTCTTTACATTTCTCCAGGTTCACATCCATCATATACTGAGGATAGTTAGGGTTGAAGGAAGTAGTGGCATACTGGATCTCTTTTCTTGTAGCCAGCTTAGCCAGAAACTCATTGTTGACTTTGAAAAATTCTGCCGTGGTATGTCCTCCTTTATCCTGTAACTGGAATTCAAATCCGCCACTGGCGCCAAAACCCTGAATTGTAGGCGGTGAAATAAAGAAGATACTTGCCTCACGCAGCGAGCCTGTTTTGGCAAAAAGCTCGCCCACAACATCGTCTACAGAACGCTTGCGCTGATCCCATGTTTTCATTTTGATGATGACCATACTGTATGCACTACCGGCACCAGCGGTAAAGTTCTGCCCCACAATACGCAGGGTATTCTCTATTTCAGGAATGGTATGTGCAATACTGTCCACCTTCACTGCCATAGCCGTAGAGCGCTCCATAGATGCGGAAGGCGGAAGGCTGATATTGGCGAAAATTACACCCTGATCTTCTGAGGGCACAAATGCCGAAGGGGTAGTTTTCATCATGTAAAACAAACCGCCAGCTGCAACAAGAATAGCAGTGATAACGATCCATTTTTTTACCGAGAGAAACTGTACCGAACGCTTGTATTTGCTGGTCAGCTTATCGAAGCCAACGTTAAAAGCTGTATAAAAGCGCTGGACGAAAGTTTTATGCTTGTGGTCGTCTGCATGTGGCTTCAGTAATAGTGCACATAGCGCCGGACTCAGTGTTAATGCGTTAATGGCCGACAGGATAATGGCGACCGCAAGGGTTACCCCAAATTGTTTGTAGAATACGCCAGTTGAACCAGTAATAAAGGTCACCGGAATAAATACCGCAGCCATAACCAAGGTAATAGAGATGATGGCACCCGAGATCTCGCTCATGGCATCTAT
>JAATFQ010000289.1 GCA_015655115.1 Sphingobacteriales bacterium | reverse complement strand
CTTCATCTCCAGCATTTATCATGGAAAGCAAAGCTGGTAAAACACTTTGTATCCCTACTGTATTTGTTGCCTATACCGGTGAAGCACTGGATTACAAAGCACCTTTATTAAAAGCATTAAATGCTTTGGATAAAGCAGCGGTAGATGTATGTCAGTATTTTGATAAAGGAATCAACAAAGTAACAGCTTCATTAGGTATCGAACAGGAATATTTCCTTGTTGACCTTGCTTTATATAATGCACGTCCGGATTTAGCCTTAACAGGCCGTACTTTATTCGGTCATATGTCTGCTAAAGGACAGCAATTAGAAGATCATTATTTCGGATCTATTCCAGAACGTGTTTACACTTTCATGGTAGATTTCGAGAATGAGGCCTTAAAATTAGGTATCCCATTAAAAACACGTCACAATGAGGTTGCACCATTACAATTTGAATGTGCACCTATATATGAAGAAATCAACCTTGCCATTGACCACAATCAATTGTTAATGGACGTGATGGAGAAAGTTGCCCGCAGACATAATTTCAAAGTGTTATTACATGAGAAACCATATGCAGGCATTAATGGTTCTGGTAAGCACAATAACTGGTCGATCATTACTGACACTGGTAAAAATCTGCTTGCTCCTGGAAAAACTCCAAAAAACAACCTGATGTTCCTTGCTTTCTTTGTGAATACTATCAAAGCGGTACATGAGCATGCAGATTTATTGAGAGCAAGTATTGCTTCAGTAAGCAATGATCACCGTCTGGGCGCTAATGAGGCACCACCGGCAATCATATCAATCTTCTTAGGTCAGCAGTTAAACGAAGTGTTAGATGAAATCGAGCATTCACGTATCAGCAAAAAAATCAAAGAAGACAATGCTTTGTGGTTAGGTATCCCTAAAATCCCACAAATCCTGTTAGACAATACAGACCGTAACCGTACTTCACCATTTGCGTTTACAGGTAACAAATTTGAATTACGTGCTGTAGGTTCATCAGCAAACTCTTCTGCACCAATGACTGTATTAAACGGTATTGTAGCAGATCAGTTGGTTAAATTTAAAGTTGAAGTTGATAAGCTGATTAAAAAAGGCGAGAAAAAAGACATCGCTTTATTAACCATCATCAAAAAATACATTAAAGAATCTAAAGACATCCGTTTCGAAGGAAACGGTTACAGTCAGGAATGGGAAGATGAAGCAGCTAAACGTGGCTTAGCTAACGTTAAAACTACTCCGGTAGCTTTAGATGCGTATATATCTGCTAAATCTGTTGAGTTATTTGAGAAAAACAACATCTTCTCTAAACGTGAAATACATGCCCGTCATGAGATCCTTTTAGAAAACTATTACAAAAACCTTCAGATTGAAGCCAGAGTAATGGGAGAAGTTGCTAACACAATGATTATCCCTGCTTCAATTACCTATCAGAACACTTTACTTGAAAATGTAAAAGGCCTGAAAGAAGTTGGTTTACCAAAAGAAACCATAGAAACTCCATTGGCTATCATTAATGCGATCTCTAAACACTTAGCAATTGTAAAAACGACTATTGACGCAATGCTGGAAGAACGTAAAACTACCAACCACATTGAAGATACAAGAGACAAGGCTATCGCTTACGATGAGAATGTAAGATCACACTTTGATACTATCCGTTACCATGTTGATAAACTGGAGCAGGTTGTTGACGACGAAGTTTGGCCTTTACCAAAATTCAGAGAGTTATTATTTTTAAAATAGAATATACTTCTTTTACAGTTATAACCTCTGCCCTTAAAAAGCAGAGGTTATTTTTTTTTATAGCTAATCGTCTACATCCGGGCGTTTCCCTATCTTTGCAGCAATATGAGTGATAACAGGTACAACCAGCGTGGCGTTTCTGCCTCGAAAGAAGATGTGCACCAGGCCATCAAGAATATAGATAAAGGCATTTTCCCACAGGCATTTTGCAAGATCATTCCAGATATCCTGGGAAATGACGATTCCTTCTGCAATATTATGCATGCAGACGGCGCAGGAACAAAATCCTCCCTGGCCTATGTATACTGGAAAGAAACAGGCGATTTATCCGTATGGAAAGGGATTGCACAGGACGCGATTATCATGAACCTGGACGATTTGATTTGTGTAGGTGCAACAGACCATATCCTGTTGTCCTCTACCATAGGAAGAAACAAGAACCTGATTACAGGAGAAGTAATAGCGGCTATCATTAACGGCACTGAAGAAATACTCGCTGAGTTACGTGAGATGGGCATCTCGATATATTCTACCGGTGGAGAAACTGCTGATGTGGGCGACTTAGTCCGCACGATTATTGTAGATTCTACTGTTACGTGCCGTATCAAACGCGAAAAAGTAATCAGCAATCACCATATCCAGCCGGGCGACGTCATTGTTGGCCTATCCTCTTCTGGCCAGGCGACCTATGAAAGCGAATATAACGGCGGTATGGGCTCTAATGGATTAACATCGGCACGACATGATGTATTTGATAAATCTGTCGCACTGGGCTATCCAGAGAGCTTCGATCCCGCAGTACCATTCAACCTGATATTTTCTGGCGGCAAAAAGCTGACCGATAAAATCAGGATCGACGAAAATACCGAAATTACAGTAGGAAAACTTGTACTGTCACCTACACGTACTTATGCACCGGTTATTAAAAAAGTATTGGAAAAGCACAGGAGCCAGATCCATGGACTGGTACATTGCAGTGGTGGGGCACAAACTAAAGTACTCCATTTTATCAACAACAATATCCATGTGATCAAAGACAATCTGTTTCCTGTTCCACCCCTGTTTGAGCTGATACAGGAACAATCAGGTACAGCATGGAAAGAAATGTATAAAGTATTTAATATGGGCCATAGAATGGAGCTATATGTGCCTGAGGAAATTGCTGCCGACATTATCGCAATTTCAAAAAGCTTTAATATAGATGCCCAGCTCATCGGGCGGGTAGAAACTTCAACTAAAAAAGAAGTGACCATCATCAGCGATAAAGGCACTTTCAATTACGAATAGGCCCCATACATAACAAACTGTCAAACATAATAACCTCAGATATAGACATTGTTAATATAAAACACCGTCGGGCGTAATTTAAGACATAAAAAAACAGCATACTTTTTAAGAGTATGCTGTTTTTTTATGTCTTAACATTTTTATGTCAGATTAAAGCATACAAATCCGACGTGGATTTGTATGCTTCAAAAATTAATCTGCGTGTAAATGATCTTTATGTTCTTCGGGATTGTAACTAGCTTCCAGTTCTGCCAGTTTCTTTTTACCGTAAGCCAGTCTGGTGATCAGTACAAATAATACTGGCACAATGAAAATAGCCAGGAGCGTAGCCGAAAGCATTCCCGCAGCAACAGTCCAGCCAATAGTCATACGGGATACAGCACCCGCACCGTGAGAGATAATCAAAGGAATAACCCCCAAGATAAATGCCAGGGAAGTCATCACAATTGGTCTCAGCCTCAGCTTCACTGCTTCGATAGTAGCCGCAATCAGATTCATCCCCCAATCCACACGTTCTTTGGCAAACTCAACAATCAGGATCGCATTCTTGGCAGATAGACCAATCAGCGTAATCAGACCTACCTGTGCATAGATATTGTTGTCCAGCTTAGGCAGGAAAGTAAGCGCCAGGATCGCACCAAACAGACCAAGAGGTACTGCCAGCAGGATAGAGAAAGGAACAGACCAGCTTTCATATAATGCTGCAAGCAGCAGGAATACAAAGACAATGATCAGACCGAAGATCAGCGTAGTACTACTTCCTGCTTCTCTTTCCTCCAAACTCAAACCAGAGAAATTATAAGCATAGTTAGAAGGGAGTGTTTGTATTGCAACCTCTTCCAGAGCTTTCAGTGCATCACCCGAACTAAATCCAGGTTTTGCAGCTCCACCGATCTCGATAGACCTGAAAAGGTTAAAGTGATTGATAATCGATGCATTCTCTATTGTTTTATACGTAGCCAGAGAGCTTAGCGGAACAGCAACACCAGCAGAGTTTTTCACATACAGTTGAGTAAGGTCCTCAATTTTACTACGGAAAGTAGTATCCGCCTGGGTAACCACCCTAAAGTTACGTCCGTATTTCGTAAAGTCATTGATGTAGCTACTTCCAAGATAAGCAGAAATAGTATTATATACAGAACCAATAGACACACCCATTTTTTTCGCCTGATCGCGGTCTATATGAACTTTATAATTCGGTGTTCTTGCATTAAACAGTGTATAAGCCATACCAATTTCAGGACGTTGATTTGCAGCAGCAAGGAACTTCCCTACGTTAGCTTCAAACTTCTTGATATCTCCGGTTTGTTTTTCCTGGATTTGCAGGGTAAAACCACCACTGATACCCAAACCAGGGATCGGAGGCGGAGCCACTACAAGCACACTCCCATCTTTATCACCGGCAAACTCCTGAGTAACTTTAGCAATAGTGCTGGCCACATCACCTTCACGCTCATCCCATCCTTTCAACTGAACGAAGAATGTTGCAGCATTGGATTTGAACGACCTGTTCAGGATGTTAATACCACCAATTGAAGTAATATTTAAAACTTCAGGATGGTTTTTCTGAATTGTTTCAGTAATCCTCTTTACGAATGCAGCCGTACGTGATGCCGAAGCACCCTCAGGCAAAGTAACCCCCATCAGGAAGATACCCGCATCCTCATTAGGAATAAATCCTCCTGGTTTTTTCATGAACAAGCCCACCGTACCTACATACAGACAAGCCAGGATCACCATTACCAGCGGTGCTTTTTTCAAAGCCCATTTTACACCGTTAGAATACCTGTTTGTTACTTTTGCAAACCAGGTATTGAACCTGAAGAAGAACTTATTCAGTCCTTTCGAGTCTTTACTCAGGTTCATTGGGGTAAGCAGCAACGAACATAAAGCTGGCGTAAGAGATAGTGCAATAAATGCAGAGATCAGCACAGAAACAGCAATAGTAATGGCGAACTGCTGATACAGCTGACCAACCATACCCGGAATAAATCCTACCGGGATAAATACGGCAGCAAGGATCAGGGCAATTGCAATAACTGGCGCGGTGATATCTGCCATCGCTTTACGCGTGGCATCCGGAGCAGAAAGCCCCTCATTGTCCATATAATGCTGGACCGCCTCTACCACTACGATCGCATCATCCACCACAATACCAATGGCCAGTACGAAACCAAACATCGTCAGTACGTTAATGGAGAAACCAAGCAGCGTAAAGAAAATAAATGTACCGATAATAGACACTGGAATAGCCAGTACCGGGATCAGGGTAGCTCTCCAGCTCTGAAGGAAGAAGAATACCACTATAGTTACCAGGATCAGGGCCTCAACAAGCGTATGAATTACCTCGTTAATAGATACCTTTACAATAGAAACTGTTTCATAACCTACTTTATAATCTAAATCCTTAGGGAAAGATTTTTTAAGCTCAATAAGCGCTTTATCAATACCATCTGCAGTTTGTACCGCATTACCACCCGGGGTCTGATTAATAGCCATCATGGAGGCTACCTTACCATTAATTTTTGAAGTTGTAGCATAGGTGAATTCACCTAATTCTACCCTTGCCACATCTTTCAGATAAACTGCAGAACCATCCTGACCATTTTTGATCACGATATTCCTGAATTGCTCTTCTGTATTCAGGTCACCGTCAAGGATTACTGAAAATTCAAAAGTCTGTCCGCTGTGCTGCGGAGGTCCGCCCACACTACCACCCGGAATACGTGTATTCTGTTCAGTAATTGCTGCAGACACATCTGCAGGCGTTAAGCCTAACCTGGCTAATTTGGCTGCATCAAGCCATACCCTCATACTGAAAGGCTGACCGAATGCCTGCACATCACCCACACCAGGAATACGCAAAAGCGCATCCTTTACATAAAGGTTGACATAGTTGGAGATAAACTTCTGGTCGTAAGTACCATTCGGAGAGTACAAGCCTAAAACCATCAGAATATCATTATTGGCCTTTTTGGTTGTTACCCCTAAACGTCTTACCGCTTCCGGCAATGCTGGTTCAGCGATACCTACCCTGTTCTGCACATCCAATGCTGCGATATCAATATTAGTACCTACGTCGAATGTAACCGTAATCGAAGAACGTCCGTCGGATGTACTGTTAGATTGCAGGTACTTCATTCCCGGCGTACCGTTAATCTGGCTTTCTATTGGTGTAGTTACCGTTTGCTCTACTGTTTCTGCATCCGCCCCCGTATACGTTCCATTTACTGTAACTGTAGGCGGTGCAATGTTCGGATATTGACTGATAGGCAATGTTGTAATCACAATTGTACCGATCAGAACAATTAATATGGAAATAACGATCGCGGTAACGGGTCGCTTTATAAATACTTCTGAGATCATATGTCCTAAATTCTTTTAAAAAACTATTTCTTAGCTGGTGCTGCTGCTGCAGGCTGTTGTCCGTTTGCTTCTTCCGGAGAAGCGGGCTTTACGACAGCGCCAGGACGTACATTCTGCACTCCGTCAACTACAATCACGTCACCCTGTTTTAAACCACTTGTAATCACTACATTCTGGTCAAATTGCTTTCCAAGCTTAACGATTTGCGGTACTGCTTTAGAGCTGTCACCAACCAGATAAACATTGAACTCGCCCAATTGCTCAGCTACTGCTTTATAAGGGATCACCAATTGATCTCCGGCAGCCTTGTTTAATGCTTTCAGGTTCACAGTCATACCAGCGAACAAAACGCCACCGGGGTTAGGATAACTGATTCTCACTTTAATGGTTCCTGTTGTTGGATCAACAGCGCGGTCAATAGCGATGATTTTTCCCTGACGTTTGTAAATAGTACCATCCTGCAGCTGGATACTGAAAATTGAGTCTTTCACTGATGAAGTGCTTTTTTGCAAAGCTACAAAACGTGGAATCTCAGCCTGGTTGATAGAAATGTCGACTGCAATAGGATCATTTGTAGATACTGTATTCAGCACTGTAGTTCCCGGAGAAGCAAAAGCACCCAGTTTAACCTGAGATATACCGATAGTTCCGGTAAGTGGTGAAACGATAATTGCACGCTGCAGATCAGAAGCAGCGGAAGATAATGCAGCCTGTGCTGCTGCAACCTGCGATTCTGCATTAGCAAGATCAGTAAGTGCATAGTCAACGCGTTGTTTGGCTACAGCGTCCTGTTCAGCAAGCTTAGTGTAACGGGCTGCATCTTTTTTAGTTTTATCCCTGTTAGCCTTGGCCACAGCAACATCCGCTTTGGCAGAATTGTATGCAGCCTGGTATTTAGTACGGTCAATTTCATACAGACGCTGACCTTTAGTTACCTTCTGGCCATCTTTAACGTAAATAGCAGTGATATACCCACCAACCTGTGCACGAAGCTCTACTTCATTTAAAGCCACAACAACACCAGGATAAGTATCTACAGTAGTTACCGGTTGTGAAGCTACAGTATAAGTTGTTACCGGCGTTGCAGGAGGGGGACCTTGCGGTGCTGGCTTCCCGCCGCCACAAGAGGCTAAAGTTAAAGTGCTGATAATAGCGACGCCAAATTTTATGTAATTAGTGTTCATGTCTGTTATGGGTTTACGGTAATTGTTCCTAGTGCTTGTTTTACGTCTAATTTTGATGACAGCAAACTATATAATGAATTTAGATAGTTGATCTGTGCAGTACGCAGATCTGTTTCTGACGTCATCAGATCTAAGTAAGTTTTAATACCTTCATCATACTGAAGCTTTATAGTATTATATACCTGTCTGGAAATCTCCACATTTGCTTTAGAAGTGTTCAGGTCGTTCAGGTTAGCCTTATAAGTAGCCATGGCAGTTTCATACTGCGTATTGATCTGGTTCTTCGTATTTGCCAGGTCAAGGTCTATCCTTCTTTCCTGCAATTGCGACTTCCTGATTTCCTGTGTACGTTTACCGCCCTGGAAAATTGGGATACTCAATTTAAGCCCTATTACAGAACTTGGGTAGTTGGTATTATATAAATCACTTAATTCCTGATTCTGGTAATTGAAACCATAGTTATAAAAACCAGATAAGGTAGGTACATAGCTCCATTTGTTATAACTGGTATTGATACGCTGTAACTGTCTTTGTGTTTCCAATAAGCGGTACTCTACCCTGCTTTGGTAATCAACAACCTGCGCAGTATCAAGAGCAATGTCCTTTTCCATATCACCGGCAGCGTAAGAAAGGCCAAACTCTTTATCGGCAGTGTATCCCATCAGCTCTCTTAAATAAGCATATTTAGATTTAAGCAGCTCCGTAGTCCTTTTCATATCAGCTTTAGAATTGCTTAAGCTGATCTGTGCACGCTGAAAATCTGTTTTATCTACCAGTCCTGCCTCATACTGAGCACTGGCATCTTTAAATTGCTTTTGCAGTCGCGCTATATTCTCATTAATGATATTCAATTGCTCTTTGCTCGTCAGGATATCATAAAACGCTTTACTTACATCAACAACTGTATTGATTTTAGTATTTTCAGTATTCTGTTTGTACTGTTGTCTGAAATATTTAGCTGTTTTAGAAGCTTGGATTAATCCGGCGTTTAAAAATTGCTGATCTGCCTGCAACACAAAAGCTGAAGTATTCTTAGCTCCGAATGTCAGCAATGAACTCTGACCATTAGTTGTTAACACCTGCGACTGCTGCTTGAAGTTATGGTTGAACGTTCCGTTACCATTGATCTGAGGTAACCAGCCTGACAAGGCCGACTTGATGTCACGTTCGCCAATTTCTTCATCAATTACAGATTGCTGGACGCCGGGCTTATTGCTTAAGGCGTAATCAATACATTCCTGAAGTGTTGCGTTGCTCAATGTCTGCTGATCTCTGACAGTAGTCTGTGCACGCAGAGCCCCTGGCAGGAGAATAGGAATGCAGGAGAGCAAGAGTAAAATTAAATTGTATCGTTTCATATATATATTAAGAGTATTGAGTTTGTTATTCATTCTATTGTTTCTTAATTCCGTCCCAGATGATCTTTACCACTTCCACGATGTCTTCTTTTGTAAACACCATATGCTGAGATAGTTGAAAACTAGCAGCAGCAACAAGCGTACCCCTTATTGTCGGAGCCAGCAAACGGGGATCAATATTTTTAAAATAATCATTTTCTATACCGTATTTAAAAAAAGGAATGATCTTTTCAGAGTATAACTGGCTATCTTTTTCGGGAAAATGGTTAGCATACGGGGAGTTGATGTATTGTTCCAGAAAGAACATAGCATCCTCATTTTTGACATAGAAATTATAATGATTGATCATTAAATTGAAAAACCGTTCTTTATAAGTTTTACTTTCATCATCCCCTATCAAAACAGCGGCTCCCAATCTGTTTTTCACATGGATATATAAGGCAATGATCAGCGCTTCTTTAGACTCGAAGTAATGGTAAATAGTACCCGCTGCCACACCTGCATGTTTAGCAATCTGGCTCATTGGAGCGCCATGGAAACCATGTTTCCGCACTAATGCGAGTGTACTGTTTAAAACAGCCTCACGTTTACCGCAAATATCTTCTAATTGAACGTTCATTCGGTTACAAATAAACAGAAAATATCCATCCAAAAATATTGTTTAACCCAATATGACAATAAAGTGATGCAGGTAACAAATCTGTGGTGAAAAAACAGAGTATTTAATTATGCAGACATAAAAAAACCCTGTTCTGAAAATCAGAACAGGGCCTTAAATCAAATTTTAACAAATATTAATTGAAGTTATAACGAACTCCGAATTGCATGTAGTAAGTAGAAGAGATAGTTTGGTTATCACTAAATGAGCTTGTAACCAATTCTTGATTAAATGAAGCTAAGCGATATTTAGGAGCCACAGTACCACCAACAGTAAGGTTATTTGTATTACTTGATCCTGAAGTGTTACCAGAAACAGGTGTTGGATTCCAAGGGACTAAAATGCTTGAAGCGTTAATGCGTTTAAGTGTTCCCCATTTCTTATTAAGAAGATTAGTGAAGTTAAATATATCAGCAGTAAATTGGAATGAATTCTTTTTACCACCAATGTTTCTAAATACTTCCTGAACAATTTTAATATCTACTCTGTGTAACCATGGCATTGTAGCACCGTTACGTTGTGCATAAGATCCTTTGTGTGCACTCAGATATTTATCCTGGTTTACATATGCAAAAAATGCATCTTTTTGTTCCTGGGCAGTAAATGCTCTGCTATAGCCACTCTGACCTGCAGGAATATCAACAAATGTAATTTCCGACTCATTTGCAGGAATATAAATTAAGTCATTTGTCTGTCCGTCACGGTTAAAGTCACTTGAGTAAGTGTATGAAAAACGATCCTGGATCGATCCAGTATAAAAGGCACTAATAGTAGTAGCCAAATTCCTAAGGTATTCTTTTCTATAAGAAAGCGAGGCAACGATTCTATCCGGTAAAATATTACTAGTATAGCTTAAGGTAGGATCATTAGGATTTCCTGAAGTCTGAGGTATAGACCAAAGGTTAATCAACTGATCACCTGCACCATCGCCAAAATTACGTCCGTCACTATGCGTATAGGCTACCATAGCAGAAATTCCATTTTGGAATTGTTTCGATAACTGTGCAGTTCCTGACCAGTAATAACCACCTTTAGCATTATCCAATACAGTTGCGTTGAAAGCTCCTGTACCATTCGCTGCACCATTTGCAACTGGTAAACCACCACTTGTTAATGGATTAATGAATTTATCCTTATTTGCGCTTGGATAGAATGGCCTGTTATCAGCATATCCCGCTACGCCTAATGGCGTAGGATCAACTAAATTTGCATTTCTAGCAATAGCACTGTTTAAATCTCTGTTATAAATTCCTTCAACAGTTGCAACTACACCACCAGGTAATTTAAAGTCAACTGCCAGATTACTTTTCCATGTTTTAGGCTGTTTGAAATTTGCAGACGTAGCACTTACAGGATTAGGAATAGCTGTTCCCGCTGCTGGAGGAGTAGTAGGAAGATAAGCTTTTGGATCAGGATTGAAAGGACCAGGCGTGTTAGCTTGTCCTGAATAAGTTTGAGTGAATTGTAATAAACCTGAATCACCAGATTGCGCTACAATCCATACAAAAGGTACAGTACCTCTGAATATACCTGAACCACCACGTGCCTGAATAGAGCGATCACCTAATACATCCCAGTTAAAGCCGAAACGTGGAGACCAAATGATATTTGACTCTGGTAACAAACCTGTATCAACTTTTTCTCCGTTAGCAAATGTCAATGGAGCAATTAAAGGGTGTGTTTTTATTTCAGAAACTTCTGGATATGTAGCACGCTCTGCTCTCAAGCCTAATGTAAATTTGAATCTGTCAGAAACACTAACTTCATCCTGCACATAAGCTGAATACTGGTTAAATTTAAAGCTTGGGAATGCTTGCTCATAACCTGGCGTTAAAGAATAGGTAATAGCAAAGTCCCTTGGTTTCTGATTCGTGATGAAATCTTGCCAGCTGTTAAAGGTATAATAACTAGTTGCAAAACGCTGAAAACCGTTCTGAGTAGTACTGAAATCAGCCTGAGCCCCTAAAGTAATATTATGTTTACCCAATGCCATACTGAAGTTATCAGTAAATGAATAGGTCTTAACATCTCTTAAGTTCCCAGAAGTAAATGGCTCATATCCAAAACTTGTTAATGGCGCGCCAGATCCGTCTAAGATATCAACGAAAGGAAATATAGTACTTTCAGAGCTTCTAGGGTCATTCTGATGCGTCCAGCTACCTCTTAATACATTTGAAAATTTGCTTCCAAATCTAGAATTTAATTCAGCAGCAACAGAATACAAGTTAGCTTCCTGCACATAATTAGAGTTCGAGAACCATAACGCCGTTTTATCAGTACGGCCATTTCCAGTTGAGTAACCACTCAATGGGCTTCTAGATGTACTTACAGGATTTGGAGTTTTACTTTCCACCTGGTTATAGCGCACAGTTAAACTATGATCTCTGGAGATATTCCAATCCAATCTTGCTAATAATTTATCGTTATTACTTTTATAGTCATATCCCTGATAAACACCCGGATCATAATTATAAGTATTCAGCAAATAAGATTTAACATCATTAAGGAATGTTTCAGAAGGGCGGGCAATGTTGTCGTTACTGCCGTATGGAACAGCTGCTGACGAAGCAACACGTGTTTGACCAGTTGATGTCTGTTTATTGAATTCAGCATTTACGAAGAAAAACAATTTGTCTTTGATAATTGGGCCACCAAAACTAAATCCATATTGTTTTTGTGCAAAAGGCTGAACATTTGAAATGGTATAGTTACCGATTTTCGTTCCTTGTTCACTTTCACCACGCATGGTATAAAATGCAGTAGCGGTAAAATCATTACTACCAGATCTTGTAACAGCATTAATCGCTCCACCCGTAAAACCAGACTGACGAACATCATAGGGAGTAATATTAACGGAGATCTGTTCTAGTGCATCTATTGAAATTGGAGCCCCGTTAGCAGGAACATTTGCTCCGATACCAAACTGATTGTTGAAGTTAGACCCATCAACAGTAAAGTTATTTGAACGGTAATTACCACCAGCTAAAGATCCATTCGGGCCACCACCCTGAGGGGTAACACGTGTAATATCATTAATACTTCTGCTGATTGATGGTAGATTCTGAATTTGCTGTCTATTAATTACAGTAGTGGCACCATTTCTGTTTGAATTCAAAATAGAATTGCCCTGACTTGCTGTAATCTTAACTTCGCTAAGATTAGCTGCGTTATCAGAAAGTGTAAGACGCAATACATATGGCTCTCCCAATTTTAAAAATATACCTGTAACTTTCTGTGGAGTAAACCCAACGAAACTTACTTCAAAAGTATATGGACCACCCACCCGCATATTTCCAATTGTAAAACGTCCATCTGCGTTTGTAGTCACCCCATATACTGTTCCCGTAGGAACGTGTGTTGCTTTAACGCTCGCACCTGGCAGTGCACCTGTAGCGTCTTTAATAATACCTGACGATGATGATGTGGTAACCTGTGCATTTGCGACAGATATGAGCCCCACAAAAGCAAAGAGGATTACTACGATCTTAAATAGTAGCGATTTCTTCATACTTTTTGATTAAGTGTTGTTTTGTGTGATGTAAGTATTGATATAATAGTTAATGACCGCAAAAATAGATATTTATATTATAACGATTTAGCTTTCAATGTTAATAAATCATTAAGTTTTTCAATTATTTTTCCACAATTAACATTTATAATACAAGCTTAACCAACAGTTCATCAGATATTTATTATAAAAATGCGATATATAACCATTATGTTACTTTTATTACACAATAAACAGCCCGAAATAAAAGAATCATACAAAAATCGAATTAACAGTTTTAACTAACATTTTTTTTTAATTTTGGGCTTTACTAAGTTAAAATTCCTGTAAAAAGATATGAACTACGATGTAATTATAATTGGTAGCGGTCCGGGCGGATACGTTGCTGCAATCAGAGCTTCACAATTGGGTTTAAAAACGGCAATTGTAGAACGTGAATCTTTAGGTGGAATCTGCCTTAACTGGGGCTGTATACCTACAAAAGCTTTATTGAAAAGTGCGCAGGTATTTGACTATATCAATCATGCCGCAGAGTACGGCATTAAAACTGCAGCACCAGAGGCCGACTTTGCCGCTGTGATTAAACGAAGCCGTGGTGTGGCCGAAGGGATGAGTAAAGGCGTTCAGTTCTTAATGAAAAAAAATAAGATCGACGTCATTATGGGCACCGGAAAAGTTAAACCGGGAAACAAAGTGGAAGTAAAGGGTGCCGATGGTTCTCAAAAAGAACTGACAGCAAAAAATATAATCGTTGCTACGGGTGGCCGCTCTAAAGAATTGCCAAGTGTAAAACAAGATGGCAAAAAAGTAATCGGCTACAGACAGGCGATGGTGTTACCTGAGCAGCCTAAATCAATGGTTATCGTTGGTTCTGGTGCTATAGGTGTTGAATTCGCTTATTTCTATGCTACAATGGGCACGAAAGTTACGGTAGTAGAATTCCTTGACAATATCGTTCCTGTAGAAGACGAAGATATTTCAAAACAATTACTGCGCAGCTTCAAAAAAGTCGGTATCGAAGTGATGACTTCTTCAAGCGTTGAATCTGTTGATACCAGCGGTACAGGCTGTAAAGTACAGGTGAAAACTGCTGCAGGTATGCAAACTATAGAATGTGATATCGTTCTTTCTGCTGCAGGTGTAGTGGCAAATATTGAAAATATTGGTTTAGAAGAAACTGGTATTAAAACTGAAAAAGGCAAAGTGGTTGTAGATGCGTTCTATAATACCAATGTAAAAGGCTATTATGCTATCGGAGATATCGTTAGCGGACAAGCCCTTGCTCACGTAGCTTCTGCCGAAGGCATTATCTGTGTTGAGAAAATTGCAGGTCATTCTCCTGAGCCTTTAGATTACAACAACATCCCTGGATGTACCTACTGTACGCCTGAGATTGCTTCTGTAGGCTATACTGAAAAAGCTGCCAAAGCTGCAGGTTACGAACTGAAAATCGGTAAATTTCCTTTCTCTGCTTCGGGTAAAGCTGCTGCTGCAGGTGTAAAAGATGGTTTTGTGAAAATGATCTACGATGCGAAATATGGAGAGCTTCTGGGTGCCCACATGATCGGTACTAATGTAACTGAAATGATAGCTGAAATTGTTGTTGCCCGCAAACTGGAAACAACAGGACATGAAGTACTGAAATCTGTTCACCCACACCCTACCATGAGCGAAGCGATTATGGAAGCTACGGCTGATGCCTATGGTGAAGTGATCCACTTATAGGAACATATAAATTTGATAGGTGAGTAAGACATCATCTTAATTCTTTTAAAAAACCTGCTGATAACTCAGCAGGTTTTTTAATTTTACAGCATACCAAAATTACTCCAAATGAACCTACATACTATAGAAACAGGATTCTTTAAACTCGATGGCGGCGCCATGTTCGGTGTAGTACCCAAATCTATCTGGCAAAAGAGCAATCTTGCAGATTCAAATAATATGTGCACCTGGGCTATGCGCTGCCTGCTGGTTGAAGATGGCGACCGTCTGATCCTGATCGACACAGGCATGGGCAATAAACAGGATGAGAAATTCCTGAGCCACTATTACCTTCATGGGGACGATACCCTGCAAAAATCGCTTGCTTCAAAAGGTTTCAGCCCTGATGATATTACCGATGTATTTCTTACGCATCTGCATTTCGACCATTGCGGGGGAGCAATTATCCGCGAGGGCGGGCGACTGATTCCTGCGTTTAAGAATGCTACTTACTGGAGCAATGAGCAGCATTGGGAATGGGCTATTCATCCTAATGCACGGGAAAAAGCTTCATTCCTGAAAGACAATATCCTCCCTATCCAGGAAAGCGGCCAACTGAAGTTCATCGATAGTACCGAAGGTATCGGGTTTTCTGAAGGCTTCAATGTGCGCTTTGCTTATGGCCATACAGACGCGATGATGCTGCCACAACTAAACTATAAAGGGCAGACGATTATCTATGCGGCTGACCTGCTCCCGTCCGTTGGTCACCTCCCTCTGCCCTATGTAATGGCCTATGATATGTTCCCTCTCCAAACACTAAAAGAAAAAGCGGCTTTTCTGGAAGAAGCGGCAGCCAAAAACTATATCCTATACCTGGAACATGATTCCATTAATGAATGCTGTACCGTGCAGCAGACAGAGAAAGGTATACGGACAAAAGAAACATTACATCTGACTGACTTATAAAGAAAGTCAGTTGTTATAAACTTTTATAACTTTGTGGTGTTACTACCCATTATGAAAGTTTCTCTTTATCTCGGCCTTGTTGCTGTATTTATGTGGGGCTGCAATTCTACCGAATACAGTCCCAATCAAAAATTCGACGGCGATACGCCGCAAAATGTTAATGCTACAGAAATTGCCGCGCTACCGGCTAAAGCCGCTGGTTCCGACGTCAGAATTGCAGTATCAGGCGATACGCAAAGAATGTACTACGAATCGCAATTATTTGTTGACAATATCAATGCACGTAACGATATAGACTTTGTTGTGCTCAATGGCGATATCTCCGACTTTGGGCTGCTGCTCGAATTTGAAGGTATCTATAAAATATATTCCGGCTTAAAAGTCCCGTTTATCTCAGTTATCGGCAACCACGATCAGGTAGCAAATGGATATGATATTTTTACACGAATGTATGGTACAACAAATTTCACCTTCAACTATGCTGGGATCAAATTTGTATGCCACGATTCAAACAGCAGGGAACATAATTTTGACGGCACAATTCCCGACATGAACTGGTTAAAGAAAAACCTAAATCTGGAACAAGGTATAGATCATATTATTGCGTTCTCGCATGTTCCCCCAACGGATGCTGACTTTGATCAGAATCTGAGTAAACCCTACGAGGAACTATTCAATACCACACCTGGAATGCTTGCGTCTATCCACTCCCATCAGCATCAGCCAGATGTAATTTTCAGGACAAGCGACGCCGGAATACCTTTCATTATTACAAATGCTATCGTAAACAGAGCATTCACAATCATAGATATCAAGAATGGAAAACTTAGTGCACAAGCTGTTACCTTTTAACATCGCTTTATTTTTATTAATCAGCTTTCAAACTACGTTCGCCCAGCGTTCCATCGCCAAAATATTGATACCCGATTATGTAGAAATGCAGTATGCAGGAAGTATAGGCTACATGAGTACAGGAGTCGGCTACAGGCTTTCTCCAGAAAAAACTACGCTCAGCTTTCACTATGGATATGTACCGGTAGCAAAGGGTGGCGAATTGCATATTGCATCTGTTAAATTTGAATACAAGCCTGTCAGTATCCGGATCAAAGATAAACTGATCTTCTACCCTATTAATCCGGGTGTATTCCTTTCCTACACCTTCGGTGACCAGTTCGGGCTGAAATTCGATAACGGTAAGTATCTCAACGGGTATTATTTCTGGTCGCCCGCCTTAAGAGAGCATATCAGCTTCAGCTCTGAACTTAAAATCTTAGGTGATGGCAGCAGTAAGATCAAGTCGATTAGTTTATATACGGAAGCCAATACCAACGATCTCTATATGATTTCCTGGTGGGAGAACAGGACTAAAACGCCTATTTTCGAGATATTCCATCTTGGTTTTGGTGTAAGGATGAACTTTTAGCCAGAGGGATCTGCCAATTTCCAGCGTTGCACTTCAATTAATTATTATCGGCTTATAAACTTATTTTTTAAGCGTATAGAATCGTAAACATGATGTCAGTAAATATTTTTTGTTTACAGTATATCAATCTGTGAATTGTCATCGTTTTACAATTAATTAAAAACAATCATAGCTGCTTTTTTGTTAACACACAAGCATTTATCATTGATTAACGATAAAATATAACTAAGATTCAATATGCACCAATTATACTGTCAAAAGGACTTTGGAATAATTTTTGCTACATAAATCTTGTATAAATAACTTGTGTAAAGTGTAACATTTTCAGGAATTTATGTTTTAAAATTGCCTTTTAATCCTTACTTTTGCACGCTCTAACACATAAACGAGTACCAAAGCACATAAATGAGACAACTCAAAATCACCCAATCCATAACCAATCGCGAGAGTCAATCTCTAGACAAATATCTACATGAGATTGGTAAAGTAGATCTAATCACCGCAGAAGAAGAAGTAATACTTGCACGGAAAATACGCGAAGGTGATCAGGCTGCATTGGAGCGCTTAACGAAGACTAACTTACGTTTCGTGGTTTCCGTAGCTAAGCAATACCAGAATCAGGGATTAACTTTAGGTGATTTGATTAATGAAGGTAACCTTGGATTGATCAAAGCTGCAAAGCGTTTTGATGAGACTAAAGGTTTCAAATTCATCTCTTATGCAGTATGGTGGATCCGCCAGTCAATTTTACAGGCTATTGCTGAACAAAGCCGTATTGTACGTCTCCCTTTAAACCAGGTAGGCTCTTTAAGCAAGATCAGTAAGGCATTCTCTAAATTAGAGCAGGAATTTGAACGTGAGCCTTCTCCTGAAGAACTTGCCGATATCCTTGAAACTACTGTAGATAAAATTTCCGACACCTTAAGTAACTCCGGCAGACACGTATCTATGGATGCTCCTTTTGTTCAGGGCGAGGAAAATACATTGCTTGATGTATTGGAAAATCATGAGCCAAACACAGATAGCAGCCTGATCAATGAGTCTCTCTCTGAAGAGATTAAACGGTCGTTGTCTACTTTAACGGAACGTGAACGTGAAATCATCGTCCTTTTCTTCGGACTAAGTACTAACCATCCCCTGTCTCTTGAAGAGATCGGTGAGAAGTTTAACCTTACCCGTGAGCGTGTACGTCAGATTAAAGACAAAGCTTTACAACGCCTGCGCCATACATCCCGCAGTAAAATATTAAAATCTTATTTAGGCTAGTTCTATAGCTTTTACATATTGAATGATAAAAAGATTGGGTTTTACCCAATCTTTTTTAGTTTTGTGCCATTCTAAATAAATCCTGAATATGCTCAGGAAATACCAATCTGAATTTCAGCTATTTCATCATCAGGCCCGGCTATCCTATAGGGAAAGACAAAATATCAATCAAACCAATTGATGTTATCCTCTATGCAATCGGAAAAATTGGCAGACTGAAGTAAGTGTCTAAAGTTTTCTGCACTGCCAATGTGCTATGGTCCATCGCCGGGATTATCATGGTACACATGACCTTTAACAGGCTAAATAAAGTCGTCTTTTCAAGTTTTTTCATTAAGTCTATGCAGTGTCATTTATTTGCAATATATTAGGGCTTACTGAAACTAACTAACCTGTTTAATACAACAACTTGATATGAAAATATACTTGTTATTACCCCTTATTTTTACTTTGGGTTGCAATACTGTAAAAACATCCAATACGCCTTCACACTCCGATCAATTGTTAAAAGATGTTAGAACATTATCCTCAGACGCCTTTGAAGGCAGAAAAACTGGCACTAAGGGAGCTGAATTGGCAAGAAATTACATCTCTAAAAGATTTAAAGAAATCGGCGTCACTTCATTTCCTATATTAAACAGCTATAGTCAGCCTTTCCTATTCGAAGGGATAGATGACCCTAAAATCAACGGCAAAAATATAATCGGCTACATACCTGGAGCTAGTGATAAGATTATTGTAATCTCGGCACATTATGACCATCTGGGAATCATTAACGGGCATATTTTTAATGGTGCTGACGATAATGCATCTGGTGTTGCCGGCATGTTAAAGATCGCCACACATTTTTCAAAGAATAGACCTAACTACACGCTGATTTTCGCTGCATTTGATGCGGAAGAGTTTGGCAGAAAAGGATCATTCTATTTTGTTAACCACCTACCTGTAGATATCAAAAGAATTAAGCTGAATATTAATCTTGACATGATCAGCCATAATGACAAAGGAGAGCTGTATGCCTCTGGTACATATAAAAATCCTCAGCTTAAATCTTTCATCTCTACAACAAATCCAGACCTGAAGATACTCTTCGGACATGATAACCCTAAATTAGGAATTGACGACTGGACAAACCAAAGTGACCAATCGGCTTTTAATGCCAAAAATATTCCTTTCATATATTTCGGTGTTGAAGATCATAAAGATTACCATAGGGATAGTGATAAGTTTGAAAACATTAACCAGCAATTCTTTATCAATGCTGCAAATGCAATATTGGAGATTACCGACAATATTGACAGCGACAGACCAATCGAAAAGGCATTTAGAGAGAACCTCCAGATGAGATAGTCATCAAACCTTAAAACTCAAAAGCGGGTGACCATGATTAATGATCACCCGCTTTTGAGTTATTTTTATGAGTATCCCCCCTTCAGGTATTTTTCAAAGAGTGAATATCCAGAGGTCGGATTGCATTTAGAATGACTGCCGTTTTATTTCCAGAATTAACAGATATATTTATTTTTTGATGGTATGCCTGGTTTCTATCATCCCTACAAATTCACTATGGGGCTTGCCAGGTTTTAAATGAGCAGAACTGAAAGATGTCTTCTTTAAAGCACGGTCTCCCGCAGTCATTGACACACTGGAACTGG
>JAATFQ010000203.1 GCA_015655115.1 Sphingobacteriales bacterium | reverse complement strand
TTGAATAGAAAACTACCATTGATCACATTGGTAGAATCAACCGTAACCGCATTGCCATTGACCTCATGCCCAAGATAAATTTTCCCCTTGGCACCAGCAATATTCCCTTTTAACAGGTATTTCCCATTCTGAGCCTTCGCTACTTGTAAAGCGAAACAAAACAGTAATGCAGCCATAGGCGCAATCCTTAATACCTTTTTTATACTATTCTTCAATTCAAATTTCATTATGTGTGTAGTTTATGATCAGGTTTTATTTATCCACATTTTGTGTAATAGTGCCATTACCCGGGTTTTTAGCGGCTCCCATAGGGAAAGGCATTGTCCACATATGTGAAGTTGGTAAAAGTGTTAAAGTCTGTCCGTTTTCAGTTTTTGTCAGTGTAGTCGCGTAATCCGGGTCTTTATTCAGCCTGCGTGCATCAGCAAAGGGAGTGATGCCCATAATCAGTTCATTACCCTTTGTACGCTGGATCAGTTTAACAGCTTGTTGTATTGTCGACGCAGTTAACGGAGTATAATTCTGAGCAAAGATTCGTTTGACACGAACGGCATTTAATGTGGCCATCGCACCAGGAATATCATTCAGGCGAGCCTGACATTCGGCCTTAATCAAATAAACCTCAGTAGTTGTTAAGCCGCCATAGTTGAAGTACCCCGTAGTGATGCTCGTGTAATAAGTATCCGCACCTACCGTCCTCAATTTCCAGCGAGAGCGAAACCGGGCATCTCCCTGCTCAAAACGTGTTGCACGGTCAGTCCTTACTGCCGCTTCACGGGCGGCATACGTAACCTGTCCATGGCGGTAATAGTAATTTTCTACATAATCAAATCCCATAGGTGAAGGTGCATTTGTATATACTCCTGCCGCTTCAATCTGCGTTTTATAAGTTGCATAAAATGCAGTCCAGTCGAACAGTTTATCATTGTATTTCAGTGCCTCATTTGCCGCTGCCAGCGCATCTGTATACCTGCCCATCTGAAGAAGAATGCGCGCCTTTAAAGCGTTGGCAGAACCCAGATTTGGGTGCAGAATAGTAGCACTCGTGGCATGCAACGCAGGCAAAGCTTCGTTGATATCATTCAGCATAAAGTCGTAAATTGCCTTAATGCTCACCTGAGTATAAGATGCCCCGATATTGGCACTCAAAATAAGCGGTACAGACAATTTACTTGCTGCATTTGCCTCTTCGTAAGTATCTGCATAATAGTTGGCAAGGATGTAGTAATCCAGAGCCCGGAGTACTTTCGCCTGCCCTACAAGCTCAGCCTGCTGTGCTGCTGTAGCTTCGGTGGTTTCACTGGCATGTTCGATAATGAGGTTACTGGTAGAGATGCCTCCATAACTATAATAATATGTGCCCTCATCAGAATTATTTAAGAGAACCCTGTCGGCATCTTCGTTCCAGTTATAATTTGCGGCGCCTAACTTATCATAGCTTAAGTTCGACGAATTCACAAATTGGTCGTTGAGCAGATATATAGCATTGAAAATCACTGCGCGGTGATTATATTCATCTCTTATTAATGCTTCGTAATCGGCCAGTGTAGTTGGTATTTTCCCATTCCCCTGCGGAAGAATGTCAATAAATTTTTTACAGCTGCTGGAACACAATAATATTATGGCCAGCGCTGAGAGTTTTATAGTATTGAATAATATGCTTTTCATCTTTGTTGATTCTTTAATGGTAATTAACTGCATGGCAGTCTTAAACTCGCAAATCCTTAAAAAGCCAGGTAAACACCCCATACATAATTCGGACTGTTATAGCCATTTAGCAGGTATTTAGCATTCTGGCTCTTAGCAATTGTAAATGCATTTTCTACGTTAAACTGGAACCTTACGCTTTGCAGCCCCGCCCTTTTGGCGATGTCCTGCGGAATACGGTAAGCCAGGGAAATGTTACGCAGACGCATGTTTGTCGCATCAAGTACGTTGATGTCTGCATTTTTGTAGATATCATAACTATCGCTGCTATAATCAGGGTCCTCAGCGAAAACTGCACGTGGGATATTGGTTGTTGCCTCATCACCTGGTTGTTTCCACCTGTTCTCAATGTCCTTGTTTACTGTTCCTATTGTGGTTACGTACCCTCCTAAAACACTGTTATAGTCATTGCTGAGTAATGGCAAAAAGGTATTTCTCATTTTATGTCCACCTTCAAAGCTGAGCAGAAATGAAAAAGTGAAATTTTTATAATCTACAACACTGTTAAATGAGCCACTATATTTCGGCACAGTAGATCCGCTATAAACGATCGATTCCAGTGTACCTGGAGAATAGGTTAATTTCTGACCATTTTCATCGTATACCTGAGGCAATCCGGCGTTGCTTAATCCAGCCCATTTATAACTATAAATAGCATTATAAGGGTTGCCGATCCGTGGATAGGCTTGCGGATAATCCAGCTGCAGAACGTAGACCGGAGCTTCTACATTTACATAAGTGACTTTGTTTTTATTGAATGCGTATTGTAATCCTACATTCCAGCTCAGGTCTTTGCTGTGTACAACCTCTCCGTTTAAGGCTATCTCTACCCCCTTATTGTACATTTCGCCATTATTGATCGGGTATGTGGAATAACCAAAACCTTCGGTAGGCACCCCCATCGTATTGGCCAGCAAATCTTTCCCCTTTTTATAGTAATAATCTACCGATCCCGAAAGACGGTTTTTTAAAACAGCAAAATCCAGTCCCGCATTGCTGGTAGTGGTCTTTTCCCATGATAACAAGGGATTGGGGCGACTTGCGATAGTCCCCTGTATACCACCTACATTATTATTAGAGCTGTAATTGGCAGTCATGTACGGAGCACTAAAGGGGTACACGTTCCCTGCAATACCATGCGATACACGTAACTTGAGCAGATTTACCCAATTTACATCGAAGAAGGATTCTTTATTGATATTCCAACCAGCTCCGAGCGACCAGATGGGCGTATTCTGATACTTTGAGCTAGTACCCCAAAGGTTAGATCTGTCCCATCGAATGCTACCCGTAAACAAGTACCTGTCATCATAAACATAAGCCGCGTTGCTATACAACGACACAAAGCGCTGGTAAAGGTTTCTATTTGCCGCAACGTCAGTATTGGAAAAATTACCTCCTCCAATCAGGTTACCGGGATAACTGGCAAGCAGAGGTTGGTCAATAAGACTGAACGTTAAATTTTGCGGGTCGTAATTGTATAAATTCTGCGAATCATATTCAAGCCTTCTGTTCCTGATTTCCGTGCCGGCAATAGCGGTAAGATTGTGTTTCCCACCGAAAGTTTTGTCTACATTAACTTGTTGGCGGAAGTTATAAGAAGTGCTGTACTGGTTTTGTGTGTAGTTAATATTTCCATAGGGTAGGTTGAATATTGCTGTTCCTCCATCCGGATTACTTGAAGCAAAGCTATTTACTTTATTACGAACATAGAACGAAGTTTTGTTATAAAGCTGGCTTAACCTATCTGTTGCATACTCATATTGAAAATTAGCATTATAAGATATCCAGCTTGCTATTTTAGCATTTAGCTTTATATAAGATCTGCTGTTAAAGCTCCTTGTTTTTGCAAGATTCATGCTTTGCTCATCCAGGGGAGTGATGTCCATGCTGTAAAGCCCGTTGTTGTTGATCAGCGCCATGGTATTGGCTGACAATCGCGAGGCTCCGGTAGAAGTAAAATTACTGCCATCGGCATTGACCAGCCTGTCGTATGGCAATACAGTATAATCAGGCGAAAGCGTATTGTATGGCTGAGTAGTCTTTTCAGTGTATGAAAAATAAGTACCCAGGTCCATAGTCAGCCATGTGTTGACCTTTGTGCTGTTGCTGACGTTGATGCCGACAGATTCATCGCCTGCATACTTATCTTCATTTTTATTATTGCGATAGGTTACTGAGCTGTAAAATGAATTTTTCTCCGTTGCATTGCCGATATTAACATTGTACTGCTGGTAAAATGGATTGCGCTTGCTATATTTTTTGATATCATCATAGTATTGATAGCCACCTGCAGCGAGTTCATTGAGCTTGGTGTCGAGTGCAGACTGAGATAATGCCCCAGTATAATTTTTAAGGATAGCATTGATACCCTGGCTGGGGTACGCCATATTTTCAAGTAAATTGGCTGCATATGCTGCTGCGCCTGCCCCCTGTAAATTGGGATTGCTTGCCGCCCATTCCTTTTCCAGATCCACTATATCTGCCGAACTGGTGAGGTTATCTGTATATTGACGATAAGGAGAAAGGGTAAAAGTGCTGGATGCGGAGATCTGTGGTTTCCCTGGTTTCGCCTTCTTAGTGACGATCACAATTACCCCATTCGCAGCTCTTGCACCATAAATTGATGCTGCCGCGGCATCTTTAAGTACAGTGATCGTGGCAATGTCTTCAAGATTCAATCCTGGTATACCCTCGGTGCTGCCGCCAGTGGCAACGAAAGTTGTACTTTCTACAGGGAAACCATCAATTACATATAATGGAGCAGTGCTCACAGTCATTGATGTTGTCCCCCTGATCAGCCCATTGTTATATCCGGGTATTCTTCCTTCCAGCAATGATTGCATGCTGCTCAGGCGCTGTTGTTCGAGCTGTCTGGCGGAGATTCCTGAAAAAGATCCGGTAACGCGCTCTTTAGACAAAGTCTGATATCCTGTAGATACTGTAACTTCCTGCAGCTGCCCTGTCTGTACGGACAAATTGATGTTTCCAAGATTTGGAGCAACGCTGACCTCTTTGACCTGATAGCCTAAAAAGGAGATCACCAATACTGCATCTTCATCAACATTGCTGAGTGTAAATTCTCCGTTAGTATTGCTGAGTACCTGCCTTTTAGTTCCTTTAACTTTTATTGTTGCTCCCGGAAGGGGCTGGTTGTTCTCATCTAGTACTTTGCCTCTGACATCAATAGATTGAAATCTTCTGATAATCTGATCGAGAAAAGTAACTTCTTTCTTTTTGACCAGTACCGATTTATTTTTAATGCTATACTGTAATGCCTGGTCTTTAAAAACCTGTTCGAGGACATCTTTTAGTTCAGCATTTTTAACATTAATATTCACTTTATTAGCATTTTTCAGGATTGAGCTGGTGATGACAAAATCATACCCGGTTTGGTCGCTTATCTGATCAAAAATGACAAACAGCTCGGCATCTTTTGCTGATAAAGTAATCTTCTGTGCATAAGTTCCGGCACTGACTTGCATGAAAAATGCGAGCAAGAGCAAAGTGGTTAACTTCATAACTCTCCATAGGTTATACTGCGCGCCTGAAAAGCGCACCAGTTTAGTGCAAATTTGGTACATTTGTTAAGTTGGGTTGTAGCTGTATGCCTTGTATTGTCAAGATCGCGGCATGCAGCGGTTAGTTTACAATTTTGTTTAATTACCAGCCTTACATTACCAGTTCGATTGCCGTCGGACTGGTATTTTATTGGTTTTACAGCATGGGTTTGGTTCTTAACCGCTATGCAAATATTTTCTGGTAGCTTTGTTTTAGGTATAGTTTATTGCATCACGGTCACCCTCCTTCCCTCGACTTTAAATTTAACTGCATTGGAATAGCTGAGCATATTTAACACTTCGCTAATGTTCTTATACCGGGAGATGTTACCATTGAATTTCTCCGTCGATAGCTCACCCTGATAGTTTACTTCGATATTATACCAGCGGCTTATTTCGACCATAATGTGATCAATCCGCTCTTCCCTAAAACGGAAATATCCATTCTTCCAGGCCATAGTCTGTTTGACATCCGCTCTGGAAATGATAATCCCCCCATTCCTTCCCACAGCGGACTGTTCGCCAGGTTTGATAACTTTGCTCGTTTTGACTGCATTCAGCACACGCAGGCTACCTTCAAGCAGTGTGGTGATGGTACTATTTTTATCACCGTAGTTGTTGATATTGAAATGGGTACCTAATACCTGTATTTCCTGCTGATCTGTTTTGACTATAAATGGATGTGCTTTGTCTTTTGCTATTTCAAAGTAGGCCTCGCCACTCAGCTCAACTTCGCGCTGCTGGTGACCTGTAAAGGAAGCCGGAAATTTAATGGATGAAGAAGCGTTTAACCACACTTCGCTCTGATCGGGCAAGCGCAGCCTGTAAGTCTCCCCTATTGAGGTAGATAATGTATTTATTTTTGCCCCTGCCAAATGCTCCTGATCCTGGACACTATATGTTACCTGCCCATCACTAGTCTTTGTAATCACAATACCTGCTTCACGCGCCAGCTGCCCTTTTGCAGCTGCCGATAAAAGGATCCTCTTGCCATTATCCAGCGTGAGGGTCGCCGCGTTTTTGCCGGGAGCGATATCATTGCGGATATCATTAACGAGGTTTTGCTTTGTGGGTTCCTGCCTAAAGTAAAAAAGCCCTGCTCCGAAGATGATCACAATAGCGGCCGCGATACGCAGCCATAACTTATAGCCTTTGCCGCCAGCACTGCGCCCTGATATATGATCTATTCCCGCTTGCAACCTGAAATCGGCCCACTTTTTATCGGTATCAAACGACTGATAAGTTTTTAATGCTTCGCCAGCTTCATCTCTTAGTTTACGGAGCTCTGCCAGCAGCAGCTGTTCTTCAGCACTGAGGCTAACGGCTGACTGCTCATTTGCTTCTAATTGCTCCAGTACCTGATTCCAATCTGGGCTAAAAGGTTTTGGTTTTTCATCCATAATCAACACACTGTCGTAAGCATGTTAAAAAAGGTGACAGCAAATCATAAGATAATCGCATTTTTTTCTACAAACCAGGCTATCTCCTGTTAAAAAACTCAAATAAACCCAAAAAGACAATTATATTTTTATTTCTGAGCGCTAAATACGCCCTACGGAGCTGAGTCTTTACTGTATTAACAGAAACATGTTGCTTTTCGGCAATCTGAGCATAATTAAGTTTATCTACAGCGTGCATAATAAATATTTCCCTGCGATTTTCGGGCAAAGCCTGAATCAATTCTGCTATTTTGATATAACGCTCATGTTGTAGCTCATGCTGATCTGGTTCATCAGTAAGTTCTTCTGTGTCCCCAGGAAGTGGCAACATATTATTTCTCTTCTCAGCGACAGCGTTTTTACGGATAAAGTCTATACACTTGTATTTCACTGCCCGCCGCGCATAAGCCTCAAAACTGGAGTTTAGCTGAATAAGGTGGCCCCGCTGCCAGAAGTCTATAAAGAAATCCTGCACCATGTCTTCTGCAATAAACTGGTCATGCACATAATCCATAGCCACCATGCACAGAAACTTATGGTTACGTTGGTATAGCAGTTCAAATTCGTTGATGTCTGGATATGGCAATTCTCTTCCTCCTGGTTATCTAAAGACAAATATACATATGCAGTGTTGTCTGCATAGGTAAGGGAAAATATTCATAAAACAAAAATGGTCTTTTCACCAATAATAAAACCATATATCAAAGAATTCATTATTTGGAGATGACGGCAAGGCTAATAAAGAAAATTATGGAAAGGTAACCGCACAATAAGGCCATGACAATATTAACATTGGAATGTGGTAAGATAAACCACAATTTATTATATTCGCTTTACTATTCAGGCCTCAGAACAACAAAAACCATTAAACAATTATTATATGATAACCAACAAAAGCAATCTTAAAAGAACCGCGGTAATTGTTCTGGGTATTTTATTAGGCCATTTTGCAATGGATATTTTCAAAACAGGTGTTAAAGATGGTAAACAACATACAAGCCAAACTAAAGCAGTACAATTACCGAAATAGTCCAGGCACTTATTAAGGTGACTTTATTCAGTTTGATCTACCTAAGCGTGGTATGTCTTATCGTGATCTGCCTTATTGTGATTTCACCCTCCGGCCTTCTGACGCGGAACTGCCCGAACGCTCTCTTGCACCCTTAATCTCACTGCTGCCAAAACGATAGCTGCAGGTTAAGCGAAACACCTGGCTTTCCCACCTTTCATTTACCACGTATTTTTGCAACGGAATTGCACTTGTGACCCTGCTCTTCTGCATTTTAAAAACATCATTCGCAGCAACCTTTACACTCAGTTTTTTGTCTAAGAATAACTTTTTAATGCCCAAATCGATACTATATTGAGGGTCGATGATCAGTGTTCCGTAAATCTGTTTGGATTGATAATAGCCCGCCCCCTCTATGTTTGTAGTTGGGTTGACGGTGATAGAATGATTGGTATTTAGATTAAATGCTATTCTACCGCTTTTAAATGGGGCTCCGGCAAGATCAGGAGTGCTGAATCCATTATAATACCCTGTTAAATTATTACTGCTGCTCCACCATTTAGTCAGTTGAACAGGATAACTTACATTGACATTATAATAATCTTGTGTAGCCAGGTTCTGCTTAGAGATAAATATCGTTTTCTCGGTTGTGTCTGTCAGCAAAACATCTGTAATGACGTCGGT
>JAATFQ010000125.1 GCA_015655115.1 Sphingobacteriales bacterium | reverse complement strand
GATACAACGGAAATGAGAGTAAAAGAGATCGCCTTGAGTGTCGGTTATGATAATGAGGCCTATTTTTCAACAGCATTCAGCCATTATTTTCACATTTCCCCCAGCAGCTATCGGAAAAGTAGCCATAATTGATTTTTTCTATTTTCAAGGCATTTCCGATCCAGGATCGTTTTTGCAGTTCCACCGTCGAAGAGCTAAAAAACAAGCATAAAAAAGCCGCCTCATCGTTGAATATGGGACGGCTTTTTTGCAATTGGTAAACGACATGTGTGGCTAATTGACCATTCTAATTTCTTATGTCGCCTTTTACTTTATTGCCAGTAGATTGTCCTGGCAAATAAATCTGCAGACCGAAAGAAAGGTTAAAGTTACTTTGTGAAGTTGCACTTCCAAATCCAACAAGGTTGTTGTATTTAAGCAAAGTTTCCAGTCCGATGTTTGGCGTGATAAAATATGCGAAACCTGGACCAACGCTTAGGTTCAGTCCATTAGTTTTTCCGCCGTTATCGCTAACATTCACACCGCCGAAACCAGCAGTAGCTTCAGCAAAGAAACGTCCGTGTCTTAAAACTTCAACATCTTTACCTGCATAATAGCGGCCTAATGCACCAACACCATAACTTGTAGTTGTCGGAGCGTGTTTAGCGGTTTCTAAACCAAAGTTCAGGTATCCACCCACAGCGATATTGTCCTGGATAAACCATGCAGCTTTTGGAGTAATGTCCACGCTGAAAATTTTAGGATCATCAAGGCCAAGGTTAAGATTGGCAAAATTGCCACCAACAAATACGTTGCCTTTTTGAATCTGTGCATTCGCAGAATAGCATAAAGTGAGTAATGCAAAAACTGTTAATAAGGATAATTTTCTCATAATTTGATGTTTTAAAAATCAGATTAACCAAAAATCTGATACTATTACAATGTTTTTTAGCACATATTGTTTATTCATATTCTATTCATTTTGTTTATTCGCTGAAAATCAATGTTTTAAAACCAAATTTTTTCTGTATTTAAACTCAATTGAATATCATCAAAGGGGCAGACATAACTTGAATGGAGGGTTATCCGCCAGCTTAAATGGTTGTTTATGGATAATGCCATAGGTGTAATTCATAAGGAAAACTTTGATTTTCATCAGCTTATTGAATGGTCAAAGCGTAAATACGCTTTTCACCGAACGCTTACATTGTCAGGCAGCAGAGCCGGAACAATGACTTTCACATGCAGCTGCTTGACATTAACGCATCCAGTGATACCTGTTTAAGGTTCAGCATTAGTGAGCCTACGGCTTTTGGAATTTTCATGTTAAAAGGCGAAAGTATCTTTTATGATGCTAATGAGCTATTCATTTCCCGTGTACAGCAGGATACATATCATTTCTGTTGTAATGGCATTGCTACCTACGATACCTTATTAAGAAAAGGGCTGAGCACCATGCTCGTAGTTGCCATCAGGTGAGAATGGATGCTGGCAGAAGAGAAAAATCCACCTGCATTTAGGCCGCTGATTACGCACTTGGCCAATGGTGTACAGGAACGGGTTATAGTGATGAAACGGGAAGGTATCGCAAGGTAACTGGGGCTGTCCGAATGGACAATAAAGCTGCTTGTGGGCAAACTATTCGGTAAGCCCCTGCACCAGCACATCATAGAACGGAGAATGAGCAAAGCTGCAGAACTCCTGGGTACAATGGAAATGAGAGTAAAAGAGATCGCCTTGAGTGTCGGTTATGATAATGAGGCCTATTTTTCAATAGCATTCAGCCATTACTTTCACATTTCCCCCAGCACCTATCGGAAAAGCAGCCATAATTGATTTTTTCTATTTTCAAGGCATTTCCCGTAATCTGCGTAAGATACTCTTACATAAATCTAATTGTTTCGTAGAACTTTCAATTTCTGGCGGCAAAAGTCAAAAGTATTTTCAAAACTCCAGAAAGTATAAGAAATTGACATATCCGATAAACTAACTTTATATCAGTGCCATACTTCTTGTAATCAACGAAATAATATTAGGCATTCTATAGATTAAAAGGATGATATTAGAATTTAAAGGATATGCAAAGCTTGATTTTACCAACCCTTGATCAATTCAGTAAAGCAAGCCGCTTTGTCGGCAAGCACAAAAGCACTATCACGTACTTCACCAGTATGGCCTTTGTTTTCCTGTTCGTTTATACGGCTCAGGCCAAATTAACTGAACATGCAACATTTGAAAATATGCTCGCTAAAACACAGGTTGTAGACACGTTTTCGGGTCTGCTTTCTTGGCTGATCCCTATAACGGAGATCGTTATTTCGCTATTACTAATTATACCTATATTTCTAAAAGAACTTAAACCCCGATATTACAAGCTGGCCGATAAGTTAAACAAAATCGGACTTTGGTCTGCATTGATAATCATGATCATATTTACAGTTTACTTATCGGGTATCTATCTATTTGCCGAAAACCATCTGTGCCATTGTGGAGGAGTTATTGAATCCATGGGCTGGAAAACACATATTGCCTTTAATTTTTTCTTTATT
>JAATFQ010000227.1 GCA_015655115.1 Sphingobacteriales bacterium | reverse complement strand
TCTTTGCTGAACACTGAAATTAACTCCTGGCCCATTTCTCCCGAATCGTTGCCAGAAACGGCTGCAAATTTATCTAAAGACGCAACAAGGGCGTTTTTTACGTTGTTATCCATATACTTGAAATTGATTGTTATTATATACCAGCTTAACTTTTCCTGTCAGGGTTTCGTTCAGCAATGGGCTGTTTCTTGATTTTGAGTGATTATTAGCAGCAGTATACTGCCATTTTTCTGTGAGACTATACAGTGTGAAATTGGCTGCTTCCCCCGCGGCAATAACAGGCACCTTAAGTTTCAGCAATTTTCGCGGATTAACCGACAGCTTCTCCGCAATCTGCGAGGCGTCCAATCCTGCTTTGACCAATAAAGGCAGTACTGTCTGCAAAGCAATAATCCCGTAAGAGGCGATCTCGAACTCTACATTTTTAAATTCCGGTTCATGCGGCCTGTGCTGTGAAGCAATTGCGTCTATCGTTCCGTCTTTTAGTCCGGCAAGCAATGCTTTTATATCCGATTTAGCACGCAGTGGCGGCTTAACTTTATAGTTGCTGTCGAAATCATTCAGCAACTCTTCAGTAAACACCAAATGATGTGCTGCCACATCACAGGTAATCTTAACCCCATCTTTCTTTGCCTTTTTAATAAGAGCTACAGAACCTGCAGTGGAAATATTGATGATATGTACCGGGGCCTCATGGTATGTTGCCAGGAATATATCCCTGGAAATATGCATTTCTTCTGCTAAAGCAGGAATACCCTTCATTCCCAGTAATACACTGGTCCTGCTCTCATTGATCTGTGATTTGCCTGCTATAGATTTATTTTCAGGATATACCATCAGCAACCCGTTGATGCCTTTGGCATATTGCAGGGCGCGACTCATGAATCCGTCGTCCACTACAGCCTTCGTCCCATCAGAGAAAGCCACCGCACCTGCCTGCTGCATATCGAACATTTCCGCAAGCTCTTTACCTTCTAAATCATGACTGACAGCACCTATAGGATGTACATCTACCAGGTTATTTTTTGCCTGGTTGATGATATATTGTACTTCAGCTTTAGAATGCACTACAGGTTTAGTGTGTGGCAGTACAGCCAGTCCGGTAAAACCACCCGCTTTCGCTGCGTCCGTAGCCGTCTGGATATCTTCTTTAGTTTCAAACCCAGGATCACCTATAGAACAGTTCAGATCGAAAAACCCGGGAGATAAAAATGCCCCCTTCCCGTCAACCACTTCTTCATCTGCGTTTGCCTGCAGATTGTCGCCAATGGTTACGATCTTCCCTTGCGTTACACGCAGATCACACACCTGATGATTAAACTGACTATTAGGATCGGCTATGGTAACGCCTTTGAGGAGAAGGTTCATGTTTTTTGTATGTATTTAGGGTTGTTAAAAAATTTGATTAATATAACTTCCAGAGCTAAAAAAACAGCACACAAAACTATACAAAGTTTCCATAACTCTGTGCTGTTATTTTTTATGCCCCCGGCAGAAAGACTGGCAGCGGAATTACTGATGTTTACCTTTTTCTTACCAAATAGTTTTTCCAGTTGGGGGCGACTGGCGTAGTGCATATCAGATTCCTTCCGGTTGTCGTTAAAGGCATAAACAGAAAGCAGTGAGTCTGCTTTTTTTAATTCATAAAAGCCCGAAACCTTTACCTGGTCGGCAATATAGAGCAGCGTTTTTCCCGGCACCTGCCGCACCTCGGGGATCACCTCCGTTGTTGCAGAGATCAATCTCAGTGATTCTGCCGCATTCAGCTGCAAACTGGCACTGCTGAGCTGCGTATTTTCCCCTACTGTATAATACAGTGGCTGTTCCTGCACACTCATGAATGCAATTTTATACATCAGCGGCAAAAATACAGGATGCAGGGGCAGGTTACCGTCCTTAGTATCCAGAGAACCCGAACAGAGATAAAGCTGTCCGGCGCCAAGCCTGTACCTGGCAAAAAACAACTGATTAAAGGGCAAAGACATTACATCCTCCCGTGTACTTTTATGCGTTTGAGTATATATAAAATGTCGGTTTACTTTAGGCAGGTCCAGCCGTGCAGGAACTTGCTCAAAGACATCGGCAAACAGGCTGTTCTTTAAATCTATAGTGCTTACATTCACTGTATCCCTGTTTAAGCTTTGCACAGCAGGTAACGATAAATGAGTTAAAAATGCTGACAGCTCAACGGGATTCCCATCAAGATTGGGGAAGATCACTACCGACCCACCATTTAACACATGGTTTTTCAGTTGTTCAGCCAATCCGCTGGAAGGAGATTTCAATCCTGAAACGATAATCAGCGGGTATGCTGATAAGCTGGAATAGTCAATGTTAGACTCCTGCATCGTACTCAACCTGAAATAAGAGTCGGCCGAAAAAAGTGATTTAATATATTTTTCAGGAGCCCCGTCCACTGCCCCCCCCGTCCCAGCAGTCCCAACGCTTACACCTCCAACAGATGCAGTTGCAGCGCTGATATGCAGCACATTTAAACCAGTATTCACCTTAAAAGTAAAGTTCAGCTCATCATCAAAGGTTACCGGAAAATCTTTGATCTTCACCGTTCCTTTTTGCCACCCCGCAGTCAGGCCGCTAAAGCTGAAAGTGTCCCTTACCACCTTGCCAGCAGGGATACTTATCCTTGCCAATGCCTTCTGCTGATTGTTGATAGTCAGCTTTACCAGTAGCTGATCACTATTTTCGTTGCCATAGTTACGCAGCTGGACAACAAATTTCTCCTGGTCATTAGGGCGGTGTGCCGGAGAAAGAGACCAGATACTATCCACCGCTATATTGGGTTGCCCATTAGCCGTTAATTTTACCAGGGAGATTGAGGTATTTTCATCTGCGTCAATAGTTTTACCACTTTGCCCGGCAATGGAGGACGAAGCGTTATTCTGACCACTATCGAAAGCCGGAGCATTAGTATTACCCACAAAATTATCCTGAAAATCTGAGATAATATAACTGTAAGAATTGCTGTTTTCAGCACTGCCCTGCCCACCTGTATTTCCGGAGAAAGCAGCATGCTGCCTGTTCAGCACCTGTTGTAAATTGCGTTGCACTGGTGAGATCTTTATCTCATCGATCTGCTGCACCAGTTCCTCATAATTCAGCTTCCGCTGATGCTTGCCTTCAAAATCGTTCGTAGTCAGCAGAAACCTGTCATTTGCAGAAAATGCTTTTGCTATTTCCTTCGCCCTGCGCTTGCCCTCATCCAGCAAGCTCCCCTCTTTGTTCTGGTTTTCCATACTGTAAGAGTTGTCGATATAGATATAAACCATATTGTTTAAGTCCGGGCGGATATTGCTGTCCGAAGAAAAATAAGGACGGGCGAAGGCCAGCACAAGAAAAACAATAGCCAGTATACGGCAGAAAAGAATAAGCAGGTTTTTGAGCTTCCCGGAAGAAGCATTTTCCTCCTTCACAGCTTTCAGGAATTGTACATTACTAAAATATACAGTCTTAAACCGGCGGAAATTAAATAAATGAATAAGGATAGGGATGGCTACCGCCAGCAATGAAAAAAGAAAACCTGGGTAGAGGAAATTCATTAAAAACCAAAGGTAAAAATTATTTGAACTTTTTCATTGCATTATATAAGTTTTCATCCAATCCATATACATCCTCACGGTATTGCAGCACCCCATGTTCTGCCCATACGGTTTTATAGTTGATAAAGATAGAGACATTCTTCTTTGTGCCAAACCATTTCGGCTTCAGCTCAAATACATTCAGCGTATCCGTTTTCTTCGCCATCTTCTTTCTGAAAACCTCCATCTTCGTCGTATCTACCGGGGGCAGGTTCACTTCCATCCTCAGCTGATCGTATTGATACTTATCGTCCACCAGCTTTTCCGCAAACTCCAAAGGCCTTTCCACGCGTACGCAGCCATGACTGATGGCACGCATGCTCCTGCTGAACGCAGTTTTATTATTGGTATCATGAAGGTAGATGCTCGATCCATTGTCGAAGATAAACTTAAACTTCCCTAAGGCATTGCCCTCGCCTGATCCTTGTTTAAATTGGAAAGGCAGATGCTCACGTGAATAGTTGCGCCATTGTATGGTATCCGGATCGGCTACCAGCTGTCCATTTTTATATACCCTCATGTTATTATTTGATAAGTAATAAGGGTCGCGCAATGCCTGAAAGTAGATTTCACTTTTAGCAATGCTGACAGGGATATTCCAGATAGGATTCACCTGTATCGCATTAAACTTACTGATCAGGATGGGTGTCTGGTGATTTTTAGGTTTATCGTCAAGGCTATGTGTCTTAAGATAAGTCTGCATCTTCTCTTCGAAGCCCTGCTCTCTTCTGCCGCCTACGCAAACCTTCATATGTGTAACCGTATCCTGCTTATTAAACCAGGTAAGCGAATAATCCGGAATATTTACCTCTACATATTCATCGCCCAGGTCGGGCAGTTTCCATCGCAGGCGTTCCATATTTACACCTATAGCTTTCAGCGCTGCCGCATTTTGTACCGGGTTTGCATTCAGCAGGCGCATATTAGCCTGCATAATTTTATAGTCGCCCGCCACAGGCTGCACATCTTTTAACACTTTCAAAAGATCTTTCGTTGCCAATACCTTGTTCAGACTCGCACTATCCGGTCTTTTCACTGTCACGTAAAAACGGTTCAGCAGCTTCCTCGGATTTATACAGCCATATCCTATAAAAGTATCATACTTCAATAGCGATGATGCCGCGCGGAGTTCCAAATCTGCCACAACAGGATATACCTCAGCAATGTGCTTAAATTTATTTGTTCCCAGTTCTGCGAGCAGCTCTCCCAATTCTTTATTACCAAAAATTGCAGGATTAAAGCCATGTTCTGCCGCCCGGTCCAGGTAAGCCTTCAGCGTGTCCAATGTCCCATTAGCATAAAACCGGGTAACCAGTTCCGCCTTCCGGTCATTGTCCCTATAAAAACTGCCAATAGTGACCGGATTACTCAATTTATTTTTAAGCGAGTCAATATGGCGGTTAAACACAAGGTTATAATCTGCCGTGTCAAATTCTTTGTAGAGTTTATTATTGAAGTGTTCGGATAAAACTAATCCTGCTTCCGGTGTGGTTTTAAACCAGTTACAGGAAGAAAAGAGAAGGCAAAGGGGTATAATGAAGTAAATATTTTTTTTCAAAACGAGCGTAATTAAGCCAATAAGGGATTATTTTGCATTGTTAATACAAGTAACTCAAATAAAATGCCATATATTTTTTGATTTGTGATTTCTATCTATATATTTGCAGCTCCTCAATCTGCTAATGCATTATTGAATAAGGAATTAAAATAATATGAACAAACACTTGAACCATCACTTACATTTGCACCATCGCCAATTGGCGATGTATATGTAATGTTTTGTACTTCAAAACTTGTTTCCGAATTATAATTTCCTGTCCCATTCAATAATTTCAATCCATTGAAAACACTTAAAATTGCTATCCAGAAATCTGGTAGATTAAACGAGAAGTCTGTAGAGATCCTTAAAAATTGTGGCTTATCTTTCGAGAACTATAAAAGCTCCCTCATATCAACTGTAACAAATTTCCCTCTGGAAATCCTCTTTTTAAGAGATGATGATATTCCTGAATACGTACAGGATGGCATTGCGGACCTGGGCATCGTCGGTGAAAATGTAATTACTGAAGTAAATGCCGACGTAACTTACCTGCAGAAGTTAGGCTTCGGAAAATGTACGCTGAAAATCGCTATTCCTAATGAAAGTGAAATCACCGATATCGCCGGATTGGAAGGCAAGGCCATTGCCACTTCCTACCCTGTAATTTTAGAAAAATACCTTAAAGACAATAACGTAAATGCCGTAGTACGTACCATTTCAGGGTCCGTAGAAATTGGTCCCGGACTGGGATTGAGCGATGCCATCTGCGATATCGTTTCTACAGGAGGCACATTGAAAAGCAACGGACTGAAGCCTTTTGCTGAAGTAATGAAGTCTGAAGCCGTATTGATCGGTAACAAAGGCATCGAGCTGAATGAAGACGTACTGGAACTACTGCAAAGGATCCGTTCCGTACTGCGTGCAAAAGAAACAAAATATGTAGTGTTAAACGTAGCAAAATCTAACCTGGAAAAAGTAGTTAGCCTGCTGCCTGGAGTGAAGAGTCCCACAATTGTCCCGCTTTTTGAGCCAGACTGGGTAGCTGTACACTCTGTTATTGCTGAGCAGGATTTCTGGGAGAAGATCAATAGCCTTAAAGCTGCTGGTGCAGAAGGAATTGTGGTGATGCCGATAGAGAAAATCATCGCTTAATACCCTTTTCGGTCCTGTTTTTTACTGACAGCAACAAATTTTCAACACAAAAACACAAAACATTGAAGACTTACAAGTATACTGATTTAACAAAACAGAATATTGAAGAACTCTGTTTAAGACAGCTGGCGGACGACCACACCATCACTGAGCGCGTAAAAGTGATCATTGATACCGTAAAAGCTGAGGGCGATAAGGCATTGTTTGATTATGCACTGGCATTTGACCAGGTGAAACTTGATCAGCTCTTTATAGAAAAGAAAGATATCGAAGCTATTGCGTCGGCCATACCTGCCGATGCTAAGCTGGCCATAGATACTGCCTATGCAAATATCAAAATCTTCCATGCCGCACAGCTGGTTAAAGAACAACAAATAGAAACCATGCCCGGTGTTTCCTGCTGGCGCGAAGCAAGAGCAATAGAAAAAGTGGGACTGTATATTCCTGGTGGCACGGCAGTGCTGCCAAGTACCTTCCTGATGCTGGGCATCCCTGCTGTACTGTCGGGCTGTAAGCAAATTGTAGTCTGCTCCCCTCCCCAAAAAGATGGAAAGACCAACTGTTACCTGGCCTACTGTGCTGTATTGCTCGGCATCGAAAAGATCTATATGATAGGCGGCGCACAGGCTATCGCCGCAATGGCATACGGTACTGAAAGTGTGCCGAAAGTGTATAAGATCTTCGGACCCGGAAACAGGTATGTTACTCAGGCTAAACAAATGGTCTTAGCTTCGGGCATTACAGCTATAGATATGCCCGCAGGCCCTTCTGAAGTGCTGGTTATTGCCGATGATACGGCCAACCCGGCATTTGTAGCATCAGACCTGCTTGCGCAGGCAGAGCACGGGGGCGACAGTCAGGCTATATTGGTGTCTACCTCCGGCACCATCATTTCACAAACACTGGCAGAGATCGAAATCCAGCTGCAAGCCCTACCGAGAAAAGATATCGCCGCAAAAGCGATACTTAACTCTTATGCCGTTCTTGTAGACAATACAGATCAGGCGATGGACTTCAGCAACAGCTATGCACCGGAACACCTGATCCTGGCTACAGCTCAATTTGAAGCGCTTACACCTCTGATCATCAATGCCGGCTCAGTATTCCTGGGCAACCTTACGCCGGAAAGCGCGGGCGATTATGCTTCTGGCACCAACCATACCCTGCCAACAAGCGGGTTTGCCAAAGCCTATTCAGGTGTTTCTACAGATTCTTTTATTAAGAAGATTACTTTTCAGCATATCAGTCCTGCGGGATTAACCGCCATAGGACCGACCGTTGAAATACTGGCCGCCGCAGAAGGTCTGCAGGCACACAAAAATGCAATCACTATTCGTTTACAATCAACAGATGGATATTAAAGACTTACAACGCGAAAATATCAAAAACCTTCGCCCCTATTCTACCGCAAGGGACGAATATAAAGGACAGGCGAGTGTATATTTAGATGCCAATGAAAATAGTTTCGGCTCACCCCTGCCGGAAAACTTTAACCGCTACCCCGACCCTTTGCAGCTGGACCTGAAAGATGCGATCAGCAAAATTAAGGGGGTACCTATAGAACACACGTTTTTAGGCAACGGCAGCGATGAAGCAATAGACTTATTGTACAGGGCCTTCTGTAATCCGGGGAAAGATAATGTCATCATCCTGCCGCCTACCTATGGTATGTATGAGGTTTCGGCAAACATCAATGATGTGGAGGTGCGCAAGGTAAACCTGCTCCCTAATTTCCAGCTCGACCTGGAAGGCATTGCTGAAGCGATAGACGAAAATACGAAACTGATCTTTATCTGCTCCCCGAATAATCCTACCGGCAACTCTATTATCCGTACGGATATAGAAACTATCCTGGCCAATTTCAAGGGTTTGGTGGTGATCGATGAAGCTTATATCAACTTCGCTAAACAGCGTACTTTCATCCAGGAGCTGACGGAATACCCACACCTGGTGATCCTGCAGACGTTCTCCAAAGCATGGGGGTTAGCCGGATTACGCCTGGGCATGGCTTTCGCCTCCACGGTAGTGATCGACATTATGAATAAAGTGAAGGCTCCATATAATATCAGCCAGTCTACACAAGACCTGGCACTGGAAGCCCTGAAAAACATCAGTGTAGTCAACGAATGGATTAAGCTGACCGTGGCAGACCGCGAGAAGCTGATTACTGATCTGGCCACGCTGCCTTTTGTAAAAAAAGTATACCCTTCCGACGCTAATTTCGTGCTCACCGAAGTTAATGATGCAACAGCAACTTATACCTATCTTGTAGAGCAGGGAATCATTATCCGCGACCGTTCAAAAGTGACCTTATGTGAAGGCTGTCTGCGGATTACGGTAGGCACACCACAGGAAAATGACATACTATTAACCGCATTAAAATCGTTTACAAATTGATGAAGAAGATCCTTTTTATAGACCGCGACGGTACGCTGATCACCGAACCGGAAGATGAACAAATAGATTCATTTGCGAAGCTTAAATTTTACCCCAAGTCTATTTACTACCTGGCGAAAATTGCGGCAGAGCTGGACTTTGAACTCGTAATGGTCACTAATCAGGACGGACTGGGAACAGACTCACACCCTGAACTGAACTTCTGGCCGGTACATAACTTCATCCTTGATACTTTTGCCGGTGAAGGCGTAACTTTCTCAGAAGTTATCATCGACAAAACCTTTGCTCATGAGAATGCCATTACGCGTAAGCCAAATACAGGGCTGCTCACACATTTCTTAACGGGTGATTACGACCTGGCGAACTCTTTCGTTATCGGCGACCGCCTCAATGATGTGATCCTGGCGAAAAATCTGGGTGCAAAAGCAATATGGCTGCGCAATAATGATTTACTGGGACAAAATGAGATGATGGAAAAAGTGGAAACACTGACAGATCATATCGCCATGCAAACCCAGCACTGGGTAGATATTTATACTTTCCTGAAAGCCGGAAGCAGGCAGTTTCACCATATCAGGAAAACAAACGAAACGGATATTGACATCAGTATTGACCTGGATGGTACGGGCAAGGGCGACATAGATACAGGACTGAACTTCTTTAACCACATGCTGGACCAGATTGCAAGACATGGTGCGGTAGATCTGAAGGTGATCGCTAAAGGCGACCTGCATATCGATGAGCACCATACTGTTGAAGATACGGGTATTGCTCTGGGAGAGGCTTTTGCCAAGGCGATAGGCAATAAACTGGGACTGGAACGCTACGGGTTCTGTTTACCGATGGACGACTGCCTGGCGCAGGTAGCCATAGATTTCGGCGGCCGCAGCTGGATAGTGTGGGATGCAGAGTTTAAACGGGAGCGCGTGGGCGATGTACCTACCGAGATGTTCTATCATTTCTTCAAGTCGTTCAGCGATGCGGCAAAATGCAACCTGAATATTAAGGCTGAAGGAGACAATGAGCATCATAAAATTGAAGCTATATTTAAAGCCTTTGCCAAGGCCATTAAGATGGCGATCAAAAGAGACTCAGAGAAGTTAGTTTTACCAAGCACTAAAGGATTATTATAGCCATGATTGGAATAGTAAATTACGGAGCAGGGAACATTTTCTCACTCACCTCGGCTTTATCCCGCCTGGGTATCACCTATGGGATGATCAATACAGCCAAAGAGTTTGATCTGTATTCTCATATCATTATCCCCGGTGTAGGCCATGCCGGGGCGGCAATGGCAAAGCTGCAGCAAACGGGTTTGGTGGATACCATTAAGGCATTGAAGAAGCCTGTATTGGGTATTTGTGTGGGTATGCAGCTGCTGACGGCACATTCTGAAGAGGGCGATGCACAGATGATGGGTATCTTCCCGCTGGAAACAAAGCTGTTCAACAAAGATCTTGGTATCAAAATCCCGCATATGGGGTGGAATAATATTGAGCCTAAAAACAATTTATTGTTTGAAGGTGTTGAAAATGAGGCACAATTTTACTTTGTTCATTCGTACTTTATTGAATATAACGTTACTTTTGACATCGCGACAGTTATTTATGGCTCTGCCTTCTCTGCCGCAATACACAAAGATAATTTTTATGGGGTGCAGTTTCACCCCGAGAAATCCGGCGCTGCCGGCGAACGCTTATTAATGAATTTTTCAAACTTAAAATAATACAATGTACATTATTCCCGCTATAGATATTTTAGATGGTAAAGTTGTCCGGTTAAGGGAGGGCGACTACAGCCAGAAAACAGTATATGAGGTTTCTATCGCCGAGATGATTGAAACTTATCGGTCTAACGGTACAGAATTCATCCATATTATTGACCTTAATGGCGCCAAGGGCGACTTCAGCAATCAGGCTGCGCTTTTTGACATCATTAAAAAAACAGATATGCGCGTACAATACGGAGGTGGTATCCGCACGATTGAGCAGGTTACCAAATTACTTGATGCAGGTATCCACCGTGTGATTGTAGGCACACAGGCAATCACCAATCCCGATTTCTTATCTGATCTGAGCAAAGAAGTAGGTAAAAAATACGACTACGCCAACCGCATCGTCATTGCGATCGACGTGCTGGACGAGGTGATCAAATACTCAGGATGGATGGAAAGCTCACCTATCAAACTGATGGACTATGTTGATAAATGTCTGCAGCTAGGGTTTTTCAGGTTCCTGTGCACAGACATCAATAAAGACGGTAAATTAGGCGGTGCTGCTATAGACCTGTATAAAAAACTGCTGGACCACTCTCCTTTCATCAAACTGATCGCCTCGGGCGGAGTAAGCTCTATGCATGATATTGAAGAACTGGCTAAGCTGGAAATCCGCTCTGTAGTGGTTGGAAAAGCCATTTATGAAAACCGTATCTCTATTGATGAAATTAAAGAATGGAACCTCAAAGCGCTGAGCACCCTTTAACCGATGTTAAGTAAACGTATTATCCCATGTCTGGATGTGAAGGACGGGCGGACTGTGAAAGGTGTGAACTTCGTAGACCTGAAAGATGCAGGTGACCCTGTTGAACTGGCCTGGCAATATGCACAGCAGGGGGCAGATGAACTTGTGTTCCTGGATATTACAGCAACGCACGAAAGGCGGAAGACCATGATCGAAATGGTGAAGTCTGTAGCCCGGCAACTCAATATCCCTTTTACCATCGGTGGCGGTATTACCGAAATTGCCGATGCAGAGGCATTGCTGAATGCTGGTGCCGACAAGATCAGTATCAACTCTGCCGCAGTACGAAACCCACAGCTGATTGCTGACCTGGCGAAAGTTTTCGGGGTGCAGTTTGTGGTGGTAGCCGTAGATACAAAGCTGGTGGCAGGCCGGAATATGGTGCACCTGAACGGCGGACGTTTAATTACGGAACTGGAAACCGAGGCATGGATTAAACAGGCTGAGGACCTGGGTGCCGGAGAAATCCTGCTTACGTCTATGGACCATGACGGCACTAAACAAGGCTTCGACTGCCAGCTGCTGGACCATATCAGCAAGCTCATTAACATTCCTGTGATCGCGTCTGGCGGAGCCGGAAAAATTGAACACTTTACAGACGTTTTTACTACTACAGGGGTTGATGCCGCATTGGCAGCCTCGGTTTTCCACTTCGGTGAAATCCCTATCCCGCACCTTAAAAACGAACTAAAAAAACACAACATACCAGTAAGGTTATGAATATAGATTTTGAAAAAACCAATGGATTGGTGCCTGTAATTATTCAGGATGTACAAACATTGGAAGTGCTGATGCTGGGCTATATGAACCAGGAAGCATGGACTAAAACGCAGGCTGAAGGAAAGGTTACTTTTTACTCCCGTTCTAAAAACCGTTTATGGACTAAAGGCGAAGAGAGTGGTAACTTTTTATTCGTCAAAGAAACGCATATTGACTGTGATAATGATACGATACTGATTAAAGCCACTCCAGTTGGCCCCACTTGCCATACGGGCAGCAGAAGTTGCTTCAAGACTAATTTTAACCAGAACTTTATCTTTGAACTGGAGAAAATCATAGGCGACAGGTATGACAATCCTACTGAAGAGTCTTATGTTAATAAGTTGCGCAAGAAAGGATTGAATAAGATAGCCCAGAAAGTTGGAGAAGAAGGCGTGGAAACTGTGATTGCTGCACTGGCTGAAACGGATTTCGATTTCATCAATGAGAGCTCTGACCTGGTTTTCCACTTGCTGGTATTGCTGAGGGAAAAAGGTAAAACGCTTGCTGATATAGGGATAAACCTGGAAGGCAGACATAGGTAACTCACAATATGCTGAAACATTTAAAATCTCTTAGCGGTCACCAAAACCCTATATATGCTTTAACCAATTCCGGTAAGCCTGGTATATTTTTTACCGGAGGGAATGATAAAGGGGTTGTAGAGTGGTCGCTGGAGAAAATGGCTTTCCTGAAGGTGCTGATGCACGTAAAAACATCAGTATACTGCCTGCATTATTACAATGAAAGGCTATTTTCAGGACTGAGGAGTGGCGAGCTGAGTGTATTCGATTTTAATGATCAGGCTGTTACTGCTACCTTTCAGGCACACGAAAAACCTATTTTCGATATCATCACCATTCCGGGGAAACAGGAGCTGATTACAGCAAGTGAGGACGGCACAGTTGCCATCTGGTCGCTCAGTGACCTCTCTTTACTTTACCGCATTAACGTGTCTGCCGATACAGTAAGAGTAATTGCTATCAGTCCTAAAGGTAACCATGCAGCATTTGGCTGTAAAGATGGCTCAGTGCGCATCTACGATCTTAAAGACTACAGCCTGCTGCATGTATTAGAAAAGCATAGTTTACCCGTTACATCGGCTCAATACTCGCCAGACGGCAAATACCTGGTTACAGGGGGCAGGGATGCACAGCTTAATTTCTGGTCATTACCGGATTACGGGTTAAAGGAAACCATTACTGCACATCTGTTCAGCATTTACGGAATCGCCTTTCACCCTTCCCTCCCCTATTTTGCAACGGTTAGTCAGGACAAGAGCATTAAGCTCTGGGGAGCTGAAGATTTAAAACTATACAAGATCCTGAGTATCGCTAAAGACACCAATGGCCATACCCATTCTATCAATAAAGTGGTATGGAGTGCCGATGGGAAGTATCTGATTACTACAGGTGATGATAAGAAGGTGATGATCTGGGAGTGGGAAAATATAAAATAACAGTTTTATATTTTCCCACAACTTTTATGTGATTTTGGTAAAAGTATTTGCTCCCAATTACTTAATATGCCAGAAAAACAATTTACAGAGGTTCTTCAATTCATTAAACAGGCCAGATCCAATGCTATCAAATCTGTTAATACCGAACTAATTGATCTTTACTGGAAAATTGGGGAATATATTAGCAAAAACATTGAAACCGCTGAATGGGCCAATCGATTGTAGATCAATTAGCCGAATACTTAAATCGAAATGAGCCTGATTTAAAAGGATTTTCTAACAAAAATCTTTGGAGAATGATACAATTTTATGAAGCATATAAAAATTCTACAAAACTCTCACCACTGGTGAGAGAAATTAGCTGGGTATAATTTATCACACTGGATCTTATTTAATTTAAAATTAATTATCGGAAAAGTTTATTTGGTGATTTTGTATGCTTTTCGATAAGCCATTTTTTCGGCTTTATCCGAATTTAAACGCTTATATTCGGTTATTTTTTGCGATTGGATAGGCTATTTTCATCGATTGCAGGCCAATTAAGGGTATTTTATTTTTACACAAATAATTCCTTAAGAAATATTGATTTTGTTTTGAGATATATTGTTGTTTTTATTTGTATATTTGTTGTGTGGTATTTGAGTGTTTAAAAACTCAGGCACACGATTAAAAAATTATATATTCGGTATTAGTCGAAGAAACTTTGCAATGGTAGACGTAGGAAATCTTTAGCAAGCAAAGTTACGGATGATAAAATGCCCGGTTTGTGTATGTTTGTATGCCATTATGAGCGTACGTGCACAAATGGGCGCTCTCCGTACGTTTGCTAAAGGGAAACTTGAACGTGTTCTTGTTTCCGCCCTTCCTACGGGGTACCATTGCGTACGGGGAGCCTCCATATTTTTTGGCTCCCCTTCTAAAGTTTCATTGTTTTAATGCCTTAAAAATTAAGACAATGAAGATTCTCCATACTGCAAAGCCCTTTCAATATCCATTACCTCATGAATGCTATCCATTCAATTTAAGGCATTATGGCTTGCTAAGCTATAACATCATATTGTCTGCAACAATATGCAAACAGGCTTTTTTCAAAGTACATCTACCAGACACCGTAATACCGCCAGGTATATCAGCGCTGCCATATCATCATCCCCCGCCAATAAAAAAGCAGGTCCTCTGCTAAAAAAGAGATTCAGGTAATATTATCCTGATATCTTTTTCCGCACATTTTATTGATTTCTCACACCGTGATAACAGGATTCCCATCCTGAGTGGCAGCGCTATGTCTAAAATTTAACCTTAATAATCCGAAGATGATAACTAACAGACCCCATGCCCCATAAGATCCGCAGCATTGTTTGATCTCAACAGCTCTCCTGCACCAACCAATTGATTTATTTAATATTCAATTCAAAAAAAATAATAACCATGAAAGAGCAATCAAAACCAATCGACGTGGCAGTCGGTTACATTAGAGAAATGATAGATGCCGACTGTATTTTATCCTTCGGCAGCAGAATAAAACATTCGCTGAGCACCTCGGCATTCAAGGATGGGGAAGAAGATGAACAGAAGTCTGTCCATTACGATTTACTGGCCATCATCCCTGATAGCGAAGGTGAAAAAGCAGATTATATCGGCGGGTTGGAAGAATTTAAAGACCTGTTTTTTACAGTTAATTTACTGGTAAGGACCAACTCTGCGGTTCAAACAGAGTTAAATGCAAACAGCCGCTTTTTCCACACCGTGTTGGAGAAAGGGGAACTTGTATATAGCAAAACCGGGACATTGCCCATAGGCCTGACAGGCCAGTTCGATGCGAAAGCCAATTACGAAGAAGCAGCGGAATATTGGGACGATATTTTGGAAAGTACAGACGAGACAATAGGCATGTGCTATAACTGTACCAACCCGCGGATTGAAATTCCCTTATTGCATGGCTGCCTTAAGCAAATATGCGAGGGCCTGATTTTTCTGATGCTCGGGCTGCGCACAGAGGGGTATACGCTGCCCCAGTTGTTGAGCCTTTGTGACAGTATTGATCTACGTTTCCGGGATTTATTGCCTATTGTAAACGATGGTGACCGCTACCATTACGGCCTGCTGATGGCAGGGGAGTGGATTGGTCAGTTTGGTAAAGACCGCGAGCCGATTTCTGCGTTTGTTGAAAAACAATGTGACGATTTTAGAGATCTGGCTAAGGAGGTGTGTGAGTTGGAACTGGAAAGAAGGGAGTTGGCTTTAAAGGCGTGACAGCTTCCGGATATCCAGATTGCTTGCCAATGATTTTGAGGGCGGATCAGGTAAAAGAGGGTTTCAGCTGAGGGAGAACTCGCTGAGTTGTATCAGGGTTATCCCTTGAAAGGGCATTGGAACGGATCTGAAAGGGGGTTGAAACAAAGTTGGAAAGGCGTTGGAAAGTCGATAGCTCTTTCAACGCCTTTCCAACTCCGTTCCAACCCAGTTTCAACCCTGTTACAACACCCTTTCAATGTAAAGCCCTGTAGTACCACAGATAAGTTGAAGAGGAAATTGGACTGAGCAGTTTAGGAGATGAGGCGGATTCCCGGATTAGCATTATATTCTTCGATCCTTTCGTTAGCAATATTCTGATGCTCTGGTGGTATATTCATCATATCCTCAGCCCAGATTGCGTCACTAAGTTCCAGTTTTTCAGCAGGTGATAATTTTCTCACCGCATCTTTTAATTGTCCAAATGATAATTCTGTATTCATTACCAGTCGGATTTCTGTTTTGGCGATTAACTATTATCCCTTTTTACGCGTAGTCTTTGTTTTTGTTCCAGGGCTGCGAATTGCATAGGACTTAGTTGAGGCTTAACTTCCATTTCTTGAAAAATATGAAGTCTTTTCAATGCACGTAATACTTGTACTAAAGACAATATATTGACTGGCTTTCCTTTCTCAAGTTGGCTTAAAGTTGTCCTGTTTATTCCTGCATCTTCAGCTAATTCGAGTTGTGTTTTGTTTTGAGAAATTCGATTTGACCTCATATACTCTCCGATTGTAGCAAGGTAATAAAGGTCACTTTTAAAATACATGTCTATGTCTGACTTTTCCATCTTTAATGCTATTAAATTAATTAATGATGGCTTACTCCAACAAATATAATATTTTTAAAATTACATATTATGATTTAATGATGAGTAATACCATCGTTAAGCGATGGCATTCGCATTAATGAGGAGAATGTCCATCACAAGGAATATTTGGTATAAAATCAACACAACGCACGTCTGTTAATATGGTCGTTGACAAAGATGATAATGTGACTATCTCAATTTTCGTGACAGCATAATGACAATTTTCTGCAATCCGAAAATCGCAATATTATCATATTTTTTTACTCAGATTTTGTCCAGAATTAATCAATTTATTAGACAGCCGCATTTATACAAAGGTCTCTAAATAATAGAAAAAGGCCTCTGAGATAATCTCAAAGGCCTGTGTGGAGCTGAGGATGGTTTAAATGAAACCTTTGTACAGCTTTTAATGCTGGTAAGGGCCGTTAATGAGGGAAATGTTTTGGTGAAAGAGAGTGATGAGGAAGTTGAAGTTTGATCAGTTTTGAGAGGCTAGAGGGCTTCTACCGAACTCCTATTATTTAACATATAATATCAAGTTACACAAAACTCTCACCGCTGGTGAGAGAATATGATTTTAGTCAAAAGTCCAGCAGAATATTAAATTTCCGAGACCTCGTTAAAAGCTTTTTTTAAGATATATAGTTTTAAAACTATTAATCGTAAATTTGAATTAATCACCTAGGTGCAAAAAATAAATATGAATAGCTTAGTCAAATCAAATTTATCACAGATAAAAGCTCTTATGACCCAATATGGTGTGATAAGAGCTCATTTATTTGGCAGCGCAGCGAACGGAACTATGACCGATAGCAGTGATATTGACTTTATGGTAAGCTTCAATCCTGATTTAAGTTATACGGATTACGGGAACAATTATTTTCAGCTAATTTATGCACTACAAAACCTTCTAAAAAGGATGTGGACTTGGTAGCAGAAGAGACTATTACTAACCCCTACCTCCTTAATACTATAAACAAGCAAAAGATCGTTGTTTTATGACGAATGAAGAAAAAAACTCTTGACAGATATTATTTATTGTAGGCATTTCGTCTATTGACGATCATCTTGATGGACGTAGGGTTCTTGAAGAATATGTTAAGAACAAAACAAAAAGAAGAGCAGTAGAAAGAGAACTTGAAATTATCGGTGAAGCCGTAAACAAGTTGTTAAAAATTAACCCGGCTATCGAAATTTCATATGCCAGACAGATCGTTGATCTTAGGAACAAAGTTATTCACGCATACGACAATGAAATGATATTGTTATCTGGAGTGTTGTCATGAACCATTTGCCAAAATTAAAATCTGAGGTTAATATACTTATACAGGAATAAACAGCATTTTTATATTCCTGTATAAATACTCAAAACTCTCAGCGCTGTTGAGAGAAACTAGATAAACAAATAATCCCACCCTCTTCTATTAAGCATACGAGAATGAACAAAACAATTTTAGCTATTCTTTTCGTCTTAATAACTTTGACAACTTTTGGGCAGACCGCTATCGAACTTAATAAAAAAGCCAACTTTTTTCTTACAAAGGGAGACATTAAGAATGCTGTTCCACTATTGAAGAAAGCTGCTGAAATGGGACAGCCAGAAGCACAATACAATTTAGGATATTGTTATCAGCAGGGTAATGAAGTTGAAAAGAATGATAGCATTGCAAACACTTGGTTGATCAGATCTGCTGAACATGGTTGGTTAAACGCCCAATTTAAAATAGCTTATAGTTATGCTTCGGGACGTGGAATAAAACAGAACTATAATCAAGCACTTTATTGGTCCGTTAAATGTGCTGAGCAGAAAGACCCAGAGTGTATGAATAATGTTATTACGTGCTATTCTAATGGAATGGGAACAGCCAAAAACCTTGACAGTGCAGCAATTTGGACAATCAGACGTGCTTCATTACCTGATATTGATAACTTACAGCAAAGCGGAATTATAACAGGCGCGAGAAAAGCACTAGCCATCAAATATCGCGATGGCGATTATTATCCTAAAGATAATATCAAAAGTTACATGTGGTTTTTAATTTATAATGAAAGCAAACGTGACTTTTCATTATTAGAACAGCAAAGTAATATTGATGCAATTAAAGAACTTGAAAAAAACTTGACAACTTCCAATAAAGAAAAAGCCACCCTAGAAGCCGAATTACAAATTGGTCGAAAATTAAAGAACACTAAGAACTTATACAAACAAGATTTATAGCAACATCAGCATAATTTATATATCCACATGCTTATAAATGCATAAAAAAGGCCTCTGAGATGATCTCAAAGGCCTCTGTGGAGCTGAGCATGATTTAAACGAACCCTTTGTACGGCTTTTAATGCTGGTTAGGGCGGTAAATGAAGAAAATGTTTTGGTAAAAGAGGTGAAGAAAGAAATTGAACTTTGATGAGTTTTAAGAGGCAAGAGGGATTGTATCGAACCCATATGAATACGCAATATTTCTCTAATGTGGGTTGACAAAAAACAAAATTCAAAGTGTCTATTTTTTGCGAAAAAATTTTATCTGTTCCAGCCTAACATTCGCCTGTTCTTCTGTAAAATCTGATTTACTTATCTGCTCTATAGATATATAGTTACCAAACTTTAATTCTTTTATGTTTGGACCAACAGAAAGTAAATTATATTCTTTACATTCACTACATTGGATGACTGTCCAATTATAATCTGGGATTCCCTCCTCTTTTCTCAATATAAAAGTTTCTAGCTTCGATCCGCAAGATGTGCAATTTTGAGTTAGCGTATCAATTACTTTATCTTGTCCTTTAAAAAAGGAATGAACTTCAAATATGGTACTTAAAATTCTGCCATATAACCATCTATTTAAATTTCCTTTAAAGTCAACCGATACTATTATAGAAAGCTGAAAAAAGTAATCACAGATGAATTCACGTTCCTCTGTATCATACTCGGAAGCATTAAAACGAGAAAGTCCATTTTGTAGAATTTGCTTAAATTGAATTGACTTAAGGCCTGATTTCGCCGCCTCTATTAGATCATTTGCACATTCATTAAATAAATTTTCAAGTATAGAGCACGTTTCAGCATTAGATGGATTAAGTCCACGTTCGTCCCAAGCAGAATCAGAAAACTTAACGAGTTTTTTAAATGCTAACAACTTCTCTTGTATCGACTGGTTTTCGCCCATTTATAGTGATAATTAGATTTTTTGCAATTTACTCATCGGTGTAATTAAACACAAAAATCATTTCTAGATGAGTTAAATATATTTTTAAAATTTTGAAAAATACACAGAAAATAAAATATAAAAAAAGGCCTTTGAGATGATCTCAAAGGCCTGTGTGGAGATTGGGATGATTTAGACGAACCCTTTATACGGCTTTTGATGCTGGTTAGGGCGGTTAATGAGGAAAATGTTTTGGTGAATCAGCCTAACGTAGAAATTGAAGTTTGAGTAGTTTTAGGAGGTTGGCGGGGCTGTGTCGAACTCTTTTTTGCGATAAATATTAAAACTCTCACCAGTGGTGAGAATTTTAATATTTATTTAGCTGTAAGCCAATGAAATGTATTTATAGATTGATAATTTATTCCAATAGCTTTTTTCTTTCAATTCTCTCCTTCGCATCAATTAAAATATTATGTATCTTCTTTTCAAGCTCTTTCTTACTAGGTAGCTCTGTCCAATATTCCGCGACCATAATACCGTCTTTGTGCATTTCTAAAAGTTCTACCTGCTCCCGGCTGCTTTCAGCGCATAATATTAGTCCTACAGGAGATAATTCTCCTTCCTTTTTTTCATATTTATCCAACCATTTTAAATACAATTCCATCTGCCCTTTATGTTTAGCTTCGAACTTGCCTAATTTTAATTCAATAGCTACTAATCGTCTTAAATTTCTGTGATAGAATAAAAGGTCTAAGTGAAAGTCCTGTCCATCAATAATCATCCTTTTCTGACGCTCTACAAATGCAAAGCCTCTACCTAATTCCAGAATGAAGGTCTCCAGTTCTCTAAGTATGGCTTCTTCTAAATCTCTTTCTAGATAAGTATCCTGAAGCCCAAGGAAATCTAAAAAATAAGGGTCTTTGAAATTGTCATGAATACCTGGGTGACTACTAGTATTTTGCAGATTGGCTATTGCTGTTCTTTCAAATTCCTTTTTGGCAATCTTTTTACGTAACTCCCTAACGCCTATTGTTTGAGCTGATACGGATTTTGCATAGAATAATTTTGCTTCTGCATTTTTTATAGGTAGCAACACAAGAAAATGTGACCAACTCAATTGTCGTGACAGCGTAACGACAATTTCCTCATCATTGAATTGATCTGCAAATTGTAACATTCGCCTAAGATTTTTTTCATCAAAACTCCGTCCATACTTGTACTTCATTTGTCGTGACAGCGTAACGACTATTTGCTTTCCATACTCTGCTCGTTTATTTTGAAGAATACTTTGATTAATACGGCTTCCGATATGCCAAAATAGCATTGTAAGAGAACTGTTTACCTGTGCTACAACTTCCTGTTGACTTTGTTCAATCAGCAGAGAAAGTTCATTGAATAATGATTGCTCAGGTGATAAAATGTCTTTGTTTTTAGCCATTCGAATTATATAATTAAATATTTTCTAAACTATCGGCATATATGACTATTAGCTTGCGCAATAGTGACTAATAGTTCTTCTTTTTTCGTTTAACAAAAATAGCTAAATTTTCTCAACTGCATAAGATTTATGACATTGCTGGTTTGATAGAATGGATGAATTTAGGAATGATATAGGGATATAATTTTACTAGAGTTCCAAATAAAGGTGATGCTTCGCAGCCATGAGGACTTAAACTCAATCAATTTAAGAGATACCATTTTATGAAGAGTGGGTAAAATATTCAAAAAAAAGCCTCTGAGATACTCTCAAAGGCCTGTGTGGAGCTGAAGGGGTTCGAACTCTTGTCTAAATTATAACACTGGGCAACTTTATAAATTAACTTAGTTAATCCCAATTCTTTTCATACCCTCTCTACCATAAAACACAGGGAAATACATCATCTCTGCTTTGGCAGGATTCAGCGTATAGTTCCCGGAATATCTTGGTATCAGCGCTATCTCAAAGGTATATTTCCCAGCGTTGAGCTTTGTGCAGAAAATAGAAGTCTTGTGCTTAAAATACTCCCTATGCGTTTCTACGCCCCAATAATTCTGCAGTTTATTATCATACGAACATCCTGCCGGCACGGGTACTTCAATCATGACATAATCTGCATCTGCACGTACATTTACCTCTATTTTTAAGATAGTCTTCAGCCCTGCTTTAAGCTTTCTGACAACCGCCTGTTGCTGAATAAAAGAAGTCTTTACGGTAAAATCCTTACTTACTTTTTCAGGCGCAGGATTAAGAAACTGCTGATAAGCGGTAAAGTAAATCGGAAGTCCCCCTTTTTTACTGACCCTTACAGCCGCAGCTGCATCGATAATCCGGGTAAATGGAAAATCTTTAATCGTTTCTGTCTGGTTAAGCACCAGAGAAACAGGTTCAGGCTTTTCATTCTTCACCAGTAAATCAGGAAGCACCGTCTCCAGGATTAAAGAAGACTCATATGTATTTCTCCATTGCCCATTCTTACGCTGCTCCAGGAAGTAGCGCCTGATCAATTCCAGTTCCGCAGGATGCTTACCATCTGTTTTTAAAATCTGATAGGCCAGCATAGTATTCTGGATGCTATTGTCCCAAAAGCCGTAACCTTCCTCTCCCCAGTACATACCGCCAAACATGGTGCTTTTATGAAGGCTGAGTAAAGCGGTCATATCAATTGATAAACCAGCCATCTGCTTCAACTGCATCAGCTGCAATTGCTCGTATACAGTAGGCTTCAGCTTTCTGTATTCCGTTTGCTGGTACCGCTGTACCATCTGTTTTTCAACGCTGCCTACCCAATCTTTGATAAAGAACTCAGGATGCAGCAGATGGATCAGCTTAATTGCAAAAACACGGTCCTGATCCGACTGATTAGCTAGCCTGCCGACCAGGTAATTATAAAGAACCTCCTTGTTCAACTCAATAGCATACCCTTGTTTTTCAGCATTCAACAACGCCTGTACCACATGGAGACTGATCCACATTTGCTCGGGGCTCTTCTCCCACCATCCCCAGGTGCCTTCCATTCTTTTGGCAGATTGTAATTTCTTAATAATATCTTTAATATCCTTTTCATTTTTAAAAGGCGTTTTGAGATAATTCCGAACAGTCTTTTCCATCAACAAAGCTTTTAGCTTAGAGGCGAGCTGCTCATTACACAAGTATTCATACTTGCGCAGTTTATCCATCTCATCCAGCAATGCCGGAAAAACAGAGGCCTCGGCATATAGCGTGACCTTGCCGGCATCAGGTTTAAAACTGTAATTCACTGTAGTATCTTTAGCGAGCACATCGAAATATCCTTTAGTTTCTACAACTCCTGTAGGGAGCACCGGAATTTTACGTAGCTCGCCATCGAAATATCCACCACCCTGCTCCAGGGTATATTTGAAAGATAAACTGTCTTTTCCAGCAGCTACTACTGCAACAGTATCAATGTATGAATTTTTAAACCTGACGGTGCTGTTCCTCAATTCCTGCCCGTTGTAACTGAATTTTCTTAATACTTGCTCTTCTAATGGTGTGTAGTTCATTAGTTTCCCGATCACCCTGATAGTATCTCCCGCCAAGGCAAACTGCGGGGAAACGAAGTTCGCACTTAATGATTTAAAAGATTTAATGCCTGTTTTTAGCTGTCCGGATTGTTTATTGCCATTCATGGCAACTACAGTGGCCGACCAGTTGGTAATATCATCAGGAAACCTGACCTTCCATTTAGCAACACCTTCATCATTGGTGATGAGCTTAGGCTGCCAGAACGCATAGTCAGAGAAATTGCTGCGCATCGTTTGCTGTTGCGCCACCAGCTCACCTGCTTCATTGATAACCTGGTTCCCTTTTTTAGTTTTGATAATTACTACCCCCGCAGCAGCCCTGCTGCCATAAATTGATGTTGCTGCAGCATCCTTTAAGATATTCACACTTACTATATCACTGGGATTGATTAAGTTAATATCACCATTAAAAGGCATCCCATCCACAATCATCATAGGTTTATCAGACCCAATGGTACTAATGCCCCTGATTGTAACTCCTGAAGCGGCTCCTGCCAGCATAGTAGTTACGCTTCCGGTTAAATTGCTTTTCGTTTGCACTCCATATCCCACAACAACGATTTCTTCTAAACTCTTTTGATCTTCTTTAAGAATTATAGTACCAAGATCACTTGATTTGACATCTACTTCCAGCTGCTGATACCCAATATAATTAATTCTTAAACTTGAATTTTTTGTTGTATACAGCTCAAACTCCCCTTTCGCGTTTGTAACAGTACCAGTCGTCAACCCCTTAATAACAACACTCGCTCCGGTTACAGGTACCTTATGTTCATCCACAACAATACCCTTGACCTTTTCAACAAGCAGTTTCTTATCGAAGTATTTATTATTAAATACTTCATAGACCCTTATCGCTATTTGTTCATTGTTACTATTATCATAATAATTATACGATTTTGCAGATTTTATAAATCTATCAATTGCTATGCTCATCGAGTCGGCCTTCACTAAGTTGCGCCCACTCCACCTGAAATAGTTTTTGCCCCCCGATTTAATAACAGCCACTTCAGTAAAGTACCGGTTATCTTTAAACAGGTACATCACCTTGTATGTACCTTCGCTAAAAGTTGGGAACCACGAAGTATTGCCCGGCAAAATAGTTCCCGATTGTGATTGTCCATTTTTAAAAATCAGGATATTTTTAACATACGGCATCCTGCGGGCAAAAGCTGTATCGAGCTCCATAACCAAGTGGCCCTCTCTTGAATATGATCTGTAAGAACGAAACAAATCTGTAGTGTAGCTTCTCAAATCAAGATAATCATTCCAGACACTATCTATTTCGTGCTTAGTCAATACCTCTTCCTTATAATTATCAGTCTGTTTCTTGATGCCTTCTGTTAATTTTTTCTCAAAGCCGTATGCTGAACTATAAGATTTCTGCTTCAACAGCCCTTTAGAAAAAGTATATACATAACCCGGCTCCTTTGCGAAATCCTGATCTATATCGCCAGATAAAAACTTCAGGTAATTCTCCTTGATTGGCCCTATTAATTTTACGCTATTGTTAGTATTAGCAAGAGGAAGGTTCAATAGATACAATTCGGGACCAGCTTCAATTATGGCTTTCTGATCTTTAAAATTATCCTGTATACTGAACAGGTATTTGCTCAGCAATTGCGATTCATATTCCGTCAGTTCCGCAGGTGCATCTTCTACTTTTGCCTTGGTATTCTGCACATCAGCGTCAACACTTACCACCGTCTTTTCACCGTGTACAATCATTTGGGAAAAAGTAATCATTTGATTAGCCGTTCTCAAACCAATGCGATGCAGCCCTGGTCCAACAGCAAAAGAATAGCGTTGTAACTGATCAGTTTTACTAAAAAATACAGGCACATCATCGATGTAAACGATATGAACAGGCTGGATATTTCCATCCTTCATTACGAATGGCGCTACCTGCGTAACTGCACTGTCTTTACTTAACTCAGAAATATAATACAATTCAGCAGGATGGGTAAATTGATAATACGCGATCGTATCCAAAGCTAAAGCAGCGCTCCATTTCTGCCAGTTCAGTTTGAACTGGCTATCTGCAGGAAGTTTTACCTCCTGCAATCCTGGTAATATTGTTCTTAGTTTATATGCTTTACTAAAATTTGGCAAGTCAATGTAGTGGTCTTCATTGAATTTAGCGGTAAAGGCATAGGCTGTCAAATCGGCTGCAGCCACAGGGTGCTGATCAACATCAGTTACTTTAACCTCCATATCCACCACTTGTCCGGGATATACCATTTCCGGAACCTTAAGCTTTAAATTGAGCAAATCTGGTTCAAAAACTGACATCACCTCCTGTGAAAGCTCCTGGCCAGCCCAGATATAATTCACCCGGATGTGTGCTGCCTGCTGACTGGCGTGTTTAATCACCGTATCCAGCCTGCTGGTATATCCCTTCATCATGATCTTATTCCCAGAAAACAAGGTATACCAAAAGTTTAATTTCTGGACATTGTTGACTTTAATGGTTAAAGAATCACGGGTATGCACCGCTGCGATAGCAAAATTCGGGTATAAAGCATTTTGCAATATCTCCTGCGAATATCCATCTGCTGTATTTATCGTGTATTTATAAATCCGTGAATCCAGCTTTGACAATAAAGGCAGGGCAACTTCGGCTGAATCCGCTTTAAGCACAGCACTATACCAGGTCGTAAGTTTTGCTTTGACGGGAGTAGATTTATCATTGATCAGGTAATCCAGAAGGATACTGTCGCGCTGCAGGGACGACTTAATGTTTGTGGATTTAAATGTGTAATTCAGATATTGAGTGTCATCCTGGCTCTCATTATTACTGTTCAGGAAAGTGGACCTCAGCATAAAATTCACATCAGCATTGGGAAAAATGCTGTCAGGCAAGATCAGCTTCGTCTCACCGACAGGTTCCAGTTTCAATTCGGTACTCCATAAAGAATCAGGAACAAAAACGTGGTTATCCCGATAATTATGTACATTATTGGCAATTACATTTACCACCACCCTGCCGTCAGGAACAGCAAGGTCATTCTCATCCTTTGCTGATAGAAAAACAGTTACAGGATTGGCAGGGCCAAAAGCCTGTCTATCTGCCCGCACAGAAAACTTGACCGACTTAAGTTCATAATCTTCATACCTGAAGTTCCCGCTATATACCTTTTCCCATTTCTTATCTTTCATTTCTTTCAGCACAATGCTATAATTTTCATCAAGGTCCAGATCCAGACTATCGGCAAGTACAAAATCAAAAGTATACCCTCCGTCACGGTAAGGATTAATCATACCTAAAATTGTACCTTCTTCATCTTCCGGCTTATTGCCATTGTTGTAGCCACCACTCTCCATCACCTCTACGCGTAACGGTTTATTCATGATCACCTTGCCGGCAGCAGTTAGCAGGTACGTTTTGAATTTCACCGTATCCAACGGTTTATACTTCGGCTTGTTAAATACCATATACCCTTTATAGGCTGGCTTTTCAACTACAGGGGCTGTAATATGGCTTCCACGAGCACGCTGTCTGGCCCAATAGTCTATAATTTTATCGAAATTGAAATAATTGGTAACTCCCTTATAGTTTATCCTTATTACTTTCTGTTTAGGAACAGATTTAGTGAGATAGGCATGTGCCTCCGCGTTGTAGTTTACCGTTCTGTTCTTCCCTATTTTCACTTCAGCATCGCTGATAATAGAGCCAAACAAATCTTTGATAACGAACTGGACATTTTTAAGATCATTGATAAAACTGAGCTGCACATTCTGAACGGCCATCTGCCTGAAAACCAACTGGTTCTTAACAGCACTAACCTGCAAATAATTACCATAAGGCAATTTGCCGGTATATCCAGCCTTATTGTCATAATAAAAAGAATCCACCAGTGTATGAAAGAAACTATCATTAATAACTGCAGAGGATTGTAATGCAATAGCAAAAGATTCCTTATCGGTTAAACGGTAAATACGGGTGTACATCCCCGACTCCCTGCTATTGCTCAATTTATGCTGGGCATTGGCCAGATTGATAATAACCAGAAACATAATGCTTAATACTAATTGCCTCATTTATCTTTAACCTTATTTTACGAATACAAGATTAAAGATAAGCGCTTAATAATATAAAAACATTAAATATAAATAAGATAATATTAACATAATTTACCAAGGCGCCCTATAATTATTTACAGGAAGCGTTTGATAATTCTCAATTTGTGGCTATACCTGCCTAATTCGGCATTATATATCCCCTGGTCGTCAATAGCGTCGATCCGAACCCTTCCCGAAGCATGAATAATCTGGTTTTTGTTCAGCATAATTCCTACATGGATGATCCTGCCATCCGCATTATCGAAAAAGGCGAGGTCGCCCGCCTGTACTTCGGGCAAAAAGTTAACCACCTGCCCCTGTTCTGCCTGCTGTGCTGCGTCTCTTTTGATCGCTATCCCAGCAAGTTTATATACAGCCTGAGAAAACCCGGAACAATCTATACCAAACAAGGTACGCCCCCCCCACAAATAAGGTGCATTCAAAAAAAACAAAGCAAATTTAATCAGATCTGCAGCAACATTAGATGTTGATACTCGATGCGGCTCAAAAGGCACTTCAAATTTCTCATTCCCAATGGTGCAATATCCATCTTCGTAAGCAGGGAGGCTGGCTGAAGTAGGAAGATAATAAGGGCATCCCTTGGAGTCAATAACGGCATTACTTACCTGTAATGGCACTAAATTCGCACCATCCTCATAACTACGGTACTGCTCTTCAGTGATTTCCGCCAGTTGTTTAAAGTCCATCCAGCCTTCGTAATCATCATAATGATTTTTGATGCGGTACCAGGGCTCAGCTTTCTCCATCACTTCAACATGATCGCCAAATAGCAATTGCGTAGTGATTTCTGCCTTGTCTGAAGCGGCTGCTCTGAGGGGGGCCACGGCCACCCTGCAAATCGCGTATAGTTGTCCCATTGCTTTAAAATATTCCCTAAAATTAACGATATTTTTTTTAACCGAATAGTATTTCAATTAGACCCTTGATTACCCGCACAACTTATCGCAATCTGAGCTTTCAGATAAACGGAAGCAAGCTACTGATCATCTTTATCAACGTGCAGAAATATATGAACCTATTAACTAACTCCTCTATTTCGTAATGCTATTTGTAATAGTTGTGGTAGAATAAGCTTTTTTTTCACTCCCACTGCCATTAATGTTAAGAACAGAAACTGTTTCAATTTGAAACGTCCCTTTTAATATTAACATAGATCTACGATCAATAAAGATAAAACCGTCAAAAGTTCTCTGCTTTCTCTGTAAGCCAAATGACATTCCTGCTGGTGCCCCATTAGCATTTAGGGTACCTTTATCCGTATCGTTATATATCACTTTACATTGCATTTTAATTTTAAGACTATCCGTGGATGTCTCAACGATGGTATATTCATTTTGAACTACCCCATAAGCTAATTTGAGCTCTGTTTTCCAGGTAATATTTTTTTCTAGTTTTAAAGGAAACTGAACTACCAAACCATTCCAGTATAACGACGGTTCGTAAGGGGGCAAATCAGCGTTCCAAACATTATCCGTGTTATCGCCATCAGCGGATGGCTTACTATTTGGACCGCCTGTTTCCAAGTTCCTCACACTGGGCTTACCAATGATCTTAATGAACTTTTTCACCCAATTTTCTGCACCATCAGTTGATTCAAATGAATTGTCCGAATCGTATTTTTCCAATCCCCCAGGCCCTAACACACTAAAAGTGATCCTTTTGAGCTTCTTAGTGGCATTTGTAGCGCTAAACGTAGTTTCCCAAGTAGCTTTTTCAGTTTTAGCAGGTCCCGAAATAGCCGGTTGGTTGCCCCCTGCTCCTGAGTCGCCCACAGTGGTAATAGGGGTGCTGATATTCTCAATAACAGAAATTACTTTTTTGCCAGCTAACCCATCAAATTTAAAATTCTGCGCTTGCGCAGACAGAAAGGCGCCACATAACAAGATCAATATGTAAATACGGGGGATCAGCATTCTTTTCATTTTATTGATATGATGTTGAGTATCATTAAAGTTGTATACAATAGCAAGTTTCATATATATAGATTTGAGTTGTTTTTAATACTAATCAATTGTTACATTTTCCACTTTTCAGGATAAAATGTGACCCCAATATTAACATACCGGGATAGGTAATTATAGGTGGAAATTGCCCGTTGAGTTAGACCAACATTGACGAGTTTAATTTCATCAACATTGAATATATTGCTTACTCCACAGTTTAACTGCCATTTTTGGCCTTTGCCTACATATTTATAAATGTTAAAATTAGTAACTGGTTTAATAGCGCTATTATCACCATTAGCATGAATCAAAATCCATTTAGTGGAAAATTTATAATATAAGCCGTCAGTAATCTTATTGTTATCTTTTAGCTCGACATTAAACCGGTTTGCAGTCCCGCCCGAAGATGTTGGAAAATGAGTACTATTGATAGTAGACTGAACACTTAAATTTAATGTATGCTCTTTCGTAATATTCATCTTTACACCTGCCGTTGAACTTATTGCATTAAAGCTGACTGGCGTAACCATCTGCTCATTTAACTGGTATTGGTTCTGCCAAAGATAAAATAAGAAAATGTAAGGATTTAATAAGGTGCTTTGATTGATGTTCATATAAACGATTGAACCTGTTATTGTCTTAGCTTTCTTGTATTGTGTAAAAGTAAGAAGAGGGTACAGCCCGTTTTCTAAAAGGTAATTATTGGTTACAGGTTGGTTGGTAACAGAATAATTGAATTGAAAATTAACAGAACCCATTTTGGGTATAAAAACGTCCGAACTAATTTCATATTTATTAGTGATGTAGGGATTTAATATTGGATTACCCCTGTTTACCCGTTGGATATTGCTGCTGTCTGTCACCGGCAATAAGGTATTCGTCGAAGGCGTTGCCTGCTCTCTTAAAACTCTGAGCGACACTTTCGACTTTCCGATAGCATAATTTAAATAAAGACCTGGCAGAAATACTTTTTTATTTATCCTATTATAAGTGGTATCCCCGGCATAGACATCCCAGTTGGTAATTAATGCACCTGCACCGGCAATGATGCTCAGGCTGCCTGCTTTATAAAACAGAAACGTTTGGGCCACCGTTTGATTGTTACGAACATGAAAATTGTTTACGCTCAGCGCTGCGTTTAATAAAGGTGCTTGATTGGCCAAGATATCTTTGCCCGTCCTGTTCACCAAATTACTACTGTACAATGTACCGATCCTAAAATCAATTAAAAATTTCCTGCTGAGTGGTATACTGTGCTGAACGTTGGCAAAATAATTGTAATTGGTATTTGTTTGAGCGATTCTATTGTTATTTTCAAACTGCACACCATTGACAGATGCCTTGTTGTATGCATTGTTATTATATTCCAGCCGGTTAACAGCAACCCCGGCAGAAAAAGTTGTTTTCTCTGCCGGTTTATTATATCGGTGCTCCCAGTTGCCGTTCAGGAAAAGAAGGTTATTGGCATTGGTAGTCTGCTGAAAATTATTAAGCGTTAAATCATTAAGCAGACTATCCAAATCGTTATATAATAAACTGTTTAACAGCATGGATGGATTGTCATCAATTTTTTTCCGTTCCAATATTACTTTGGCACTAACCATATTTTTATCATCAGGTACCCATTTTAAACTGCTTTGTCCAACAATATCTAATATGCTGTTATGGGTTGTAGCATTTTCAACGTCATTGCTGTTTAGCTCCCCAAGGTTCCTGATAAAATCAGAAGTGCCGTTCGTATAAATTTTGTCATGACTGCCTAACAAGTAAGAATTCCAGGTGATTTTTCTATAGGTTTTGCTGAGGTTCATGCCGCCCGAAAAGGTTCGGTGTAATCCTTTTGGTAAAAAAGGAAACAGTTCACCGATCTTATCAAGGCTGTTAAATGGATCCTCCAATTTGTTATCATAGTACAATTTTTGAGTGCCAAGCGCATTGTTCGAGATACTATTAAGACCTACTATTTGAAAATAATCAACCGGCGATAGTACCTGCTGGTTCTGATTGTTATAATTGAAAAATGAATTTAAAAAAGTTCCGGGTTTGATCTCATTTAATTTAAAGCCTAAATTTGTTCTGTCTGCGGTACCCTGCTGACCATATAGTTCACCATATATCCCATGATTCCTGTCTTTTTTTAGTTTCAAATCTAGTTCCACACCTCTTGCCCCTCCCTCGGTGGAATTAATAACCGCTACATCTTTCAGCATATCTGCTCTCAGGTTCTCCAGAGTGGCTTTGGAATTGCCTCCGAAAACCTCGACTCCGTCAACCCTAATTTTGTCTACTTTTTTACCGAATACCGATACGTTGCCATCTGCGCTGACGTTTGCACCCGGTATTTTATCGAGTAATTCACCCGCGCTCGCATGGGGCATGGTCTTAATACTGTCGACAGGTATAAACAGGGTATCACCTCGCTTGTACATTCGTCGTTGTGCCCTGATGTTTATCTCTTGCAGTTGAACAGGTGTACTTTGCAGTATGATCGTTTTTGTGAAATTTGTGCGGATAGTATCAAATTTCCAGGAGAAATCAATATTGGTATGGGCAGCCCTGTGTACCGAGGCATGATAATTCTGACCTGTTACACCTAAAACCCTAATAGACGTATCTGTTTGAAGATTAGAAAAAATATTCCTCAATGAAGAACCGGAATATATGTAAAGATCAAAGGATGCTTTTGGCGATACCTTCCCGACACCTGGGGCCTGAGAAAATTTAATGAGAAAGGAACGGGTATCCTGAGCAAAAGATCGCACTGAAAAATATGCTATAATGATAACTATTAACTGAAATTTTCTCAATAAAACTTATTATTTGAATGTTATAAGCCACCACCGCACAGCTGTCCAAAACGTTTGAAAAATAGTGCATAAAAAAGGAGGCCAATTCCCAAAAAAATGGTAGGTTTTAATCGCGAAACTAAACCAAGGCCTCCGATGATAAAAGTAAATTTATTCAGCCAGATTCTGGCAAATATT
>JAATFQ010000022.1 GCA_015655115.1 Sphingobacteriales bacterium | reverse complement strand
TTGTGATCTATATTTTCATTAAAATTCGATCTATGGAGGATAATATAGCTAAAAACAGCCATAAAAACACCAATCATATCACAGCCCAGATCCCACCATTCGGCAGATCTGTAAGGAAAGAATTTCCATTGGATCAATTCAACGCCAGCACCCAGGCAAAAGGTGATCGCTACAATCTTTAAGATAGTCAGCAACCTAAAGCTATAGTTGTGCTGATCCATAACTTTACCATAAAATAAGAAGATGGATAAAACATAAAAAAAGCCAAGGTGCACAACCTTATCGAAACCTACAAAGAAAAAGCCCGGACCTTTCGATTCGGGCATTCTTATGGTACAAAAGATTAAGATAACTACCGTCCACAAAATGGTCCAGCGCTGATATTTTAATGCTTTGAGTTTATTATTCATTGAATTAGGCCCCTACTAAAGCCTGATAAGCTTCTGCGTTTAATAATCCGTCTAAATCTGCGGCATCAGCTAACTTCACCTTTACCATCCATCCTAATCCATAAGGATCAGAGTTTACCAGCTCAGGACTATCATTCAATGCAGCATTAATTTCTAAAACAGTTGCAGTAACAGGCATGAACAAGTCAGACACAGTTTTCACAGCTTCAACAGTTCCAAAAACGTCATCTTTACTTACTTCATCACCAACGGTATTGATATCAATATAAACGATATCGCCCAACTCACGCTGTGCAAATTCAGTTATACCAACAATAGCTATGTCGCCTTCAACTTTAACCCATTCGTGGTCTTTAGTGTACTTTAATTCTGATGGAAAATTCATTATGATTTGATTTGATTTTCCAAAGGTAATTAATCTCTTCGTTTATCCCAATGCTAATTAAGGGTTATCCTTAAACTAAAACCAAAATTGCTGTAAGAGGTATTATAAGTTTGTGATGTATAAGGTTTTGTAATGTTTGCATCGTAAAACACCTTAACATTAAAGCGCTGGTTCAGAATATAATCTACAGTTGGCCTGTAAGTGATATTCTTAGCCCCTGAAGATACTTCTGCTTCGAGCACATCGGCCCTGTAGATTACGGTTTTGTTATCTCTCACGGCAACATCAAGCTTAAAGTCCATGTTATTGTCCATTTTCAGTTGCTTAAATAATCCGAAAGGGAACCTGAACCTCGTAGTGCGGTAGCCTATTCCGAAAACCATATTGTTCTCAGCCAGCTGTGCCAGCTGGCTGTTGGACAGGCTTAATCCCAGCAGCCTGGTTTTACCCATTTCAAAACTGGCGGTCAGGTTATTCTTTAAACGGGTATCCACCCCTATTAAAGGTGAAAACTGCTCGGCAATGGTTACCTGCGTAAACTGGTAAAAAGGCAGGAAGTTTTCATTCTCATCCCTGCTGCTTACATAGCCATCTGTCTCCTGGTAGCGGATGAGGGAGTTAAAGCCATTTACACTGTATATAGAACGATAGGCATGCCTGATATCGATAGACTTGAAATTATCCTGCAGAAACCCTATCCTGGATAAACCGCCATAGTTGATCCTCCAGTTTGGCAGCGGAATTTTAGGGAATGCATTTAGGCTGATAGAAGAAGCACTTTTACCTGTGTATGCTGCCATAAAAGCCGAAATGATCACATTCTGTGAGTTCTGATCATACCCATCAGCATAACCGCCTGTAGTTCCGGAAGAGTTTATATTTGTCCTCCCTAAGCGCTGTGAAATAATCTGCCTGTTGGACATGAACTTTTGAAAGAGTTTAGACACGGTGCCACCGTTTTTCTCGGAGAAGGCAGTACCAATAGTGATATATGAAATACTATAGTCGCCTGTTGTAGTCGGACTCAGGTTACGGAAACCCTGGGAGTTATTTACATACCTGAAATTGGTGGAATAATTCATCGTCTGGTTCTTGTTAGCCGTAAGTGTAATACGGAAATCACGGAAAGGTTCCAGTATACTGGTGAAGCTCAGATCTTTTCTCAGTGTGTTAATATACAATTGCGACTGAAGTGTGTCTGTGGTAAGCCATCCATTGGCTATCGCCATCGGTCTGATATCCCGCTGGCTCCCCAGTATAAAGCCCAGGCCAGGCGCACCAGTAGCCGCATCAATACCAAAATAACTTGTCTTAGGCATATAACCAGGTAAGAAGATCCCCTTGGTTTCTGTATAGGCTGCATTTACATTTTTTATAGTAGTTAACAAGCCCAGCAAGAAATTGCCTCCTCCTTTTTCCTCGCTGCTGCTGTTTCTGCTCCGTTTTAAAAACCCTATTTTATTATACAGCGATGCGAAATTTAAAGTCGGGTTGATCTGGATAGTCCTGGAATTCTGGATAGTATTGCCCAGATTAATTGTAGGATCCAGCAAGGTGGATAAAGCCTCTGTTTGCCAGTTATAGCTTGTTCCATAACGTGTAGTCAGGCTCACCCAATCCATTCCCGGAATTTTATTTATTGGCAGTGTATATGCCAGGTTCAGGTTATGGCTGTAATCTGTTGTTCTGCCCAGGCGCTTCATATTTTGCCATACAGTATCTCTCTTTAATCCATTGATCTTACCATCCGGCTCGTCAATAATGGAATAGTTAGTAGCATCAAAATCAAGAGTAAGGGAACGTGTGAGGTTCCAGGAAACGCCATATACCCTTGTTACCAGGAAGTTTTTATTGAAAGTAACATTCGCAGGCAGTGTATTCAGAGGATCATTATTACGCAAAGTATTTTCTGCATAATACCTGTCTACATCCATTCTGAAATTTATACTGCTTGGCAGCAGGCTGAAATTAATATCCTTAATCAATGCCAGCGTATTGGATTTGATGATCTTATCAAAAGGCTTAAAGACCTTCGATGGCGCGGAATAATTATATGCCAGCGAACCATGGTAGGTTTTCTGAATCGTCTTTTCATTGATAAAGTCATGATGCAGCAAATTGGCATATGAATAGCTTAAGCTCAGGTTCTCCACATCCCATAACTGTGGGGCTTTTTCTGTGTTTACACGTTCCTTATGCACATTTGTGAAATTAATACTATTGCGCGTAGTTACATCCTGTGCATAGTTAAGAATTTCCTTCTTCTCTTCTTGTGTTGCTGTTTTCAACACATTTTTAAGCTCTATATCGGGCATTTTAGGATCGTACTGCGGAGTACTTACCTGCTTTGAGTAGCTGATAAACACCGGAATTTTAAGTCCGCTGGCCGCCGGGAAAAACTTGCCCAGTTCCATACTCGTCGAAATATCTACCGCCGTATTATCTGATCTGTTCCGCTCGCTTACTTTTGAATCCAGCGCACCGAAACCAATAGTAGCCTTGCTGCCAGACACATTTACCTCTGCAAAATCGGCAAGCTGTACATTCATTCGCGCAGCCGCAGCCCACCCTCCGCGCTGATCAAAATCAGTAAGCCTTAATTCATTGAACCATATCTGTGCGCTCTTTTCCAGTCCGTCATCATCGGCAACAGATGTCTTAAGCGGGTTTTTCACCCCTAGCATATATACCTTCACCTGCCCCATGTCGGGCTGTCCTTTGATGGTGATGGTTTTGCCATCTACAACATAACTGTAAGGTACGCTGATATCCCATACATCACCGCTTGCGGTCCTCGCTTTGTTACGTGCAACTTTGGCATCCTGAAACAGAGACAGCTCTATATCTACAATATTGGCATCGGGCCAGATGGCGTAAGGATCGCTCGTATTTGGTTGTGTAACAGTTAATGGTTGTGAATATTCGTAATAGTTATCCTGATTATCAGTTCCTATTCTAATAAAAGCACTGAGATCTCCCGTATTTAGCAGTGTATTGCCTAATGCCTCGGCATGTACAAAGAATTTAAGTCTTTTGTACGACCTGAAATCATTTAATGCCGTTTTATAAGCTGCACGTCCATAGCCGTCACGCAGGTTGGTCAGCGTAAAAGCCAGTGACTGCTCATTCTGCCGGGTATTACTGTTATAGTTAGTATAATCCAGCTCCCTGATAATTCCCGGCGGCACTACATAAGGAATAGGGCTCCTCTTTCCATTTTCCTCAATGTTTACCGTAGTGATATCCAGCGTGGAATTATCCGGCATTACAGTAGTTAATGCCGGATCTGTGATCAGCTGCGTTCCTATATTTTCACTGTTATATTTTCTCCAGTCGCCCCTTACCAGCTGGATCTTAGCAAAGCGTAACACCGCCGTGTCGGTAAAATTGGTAAGGAACATCCTGAAAAACCGGATCGACTTGAAATCCTGGATACTGCCCACCTTCTGTTCATAATCTGCCAGAGGAATCCTGATCTGGTACCATGTTACAGGTTTTGTTTGTCCGTTAGCAAGCTTCACCTGCGAGGTCACGGCATCGGTCACATAGTTCTTGCCCACTTCAAGATCTCCCCTGCGCATAGATACTTTATACTGGAAATATTCATCAGACTGTGTCATGTTGTTATCGCGGTTTACGTCCTCGCCATCGGGGAGGGAGGTAGAAGCAGAATTGTCTATACCTATGTCCGCGAGCGACTGCTGTGCGGTTTTGGAATTACCATCCGTACCGTTATATCTCTCATACCTTCTTAATATGCCCGCATTTTCCTGATCCAGCAGCGGACCTTTATAATAAGAATAATCATCCGAGCTGGGGTCATTGTCAATTTCAGTAGCCGCATTCGCATTCAGCTGATTTTTTATCTGCGCAATAGCCGTGGCAAATTTCAATTTTTCATTATTGTTGGATAAACCATCCAGGCCAACGTCTTGCATAGCCCGGGCTGCAGGGTCATTGTCAAACGACTGTACTACGGGCTGCAGCTTAGGTACACGGCCCCAGTTAGTCTCATCGTACTTTGAAGGGTCTTCTGCAGAGGGGAGTCCGTTTTCGAGCGACTTACGGCCATCTTTTAAAATATCTTCAGAGATATTACCAATATTAAAATACAAGTCGCCCCCGGCAGAGTTAGTTTGATCAATATTAGGGTCCATCACCCATAATTCTATATATTCAATATTGAGGGCCTGAAAATCATTAGCATCGATCTTCCTGAAGATCCCTCCCCAGCGTGAACGTGGATTATTCAGATCACCATTAGCTGTAAAACCAGTAGTAGCATAATTATAAGGTCCTCTTTTGGTAGGGTAGAAAGCAATGTTCAGCGTAGGCAGTGAAACAGCCTGTCCCACTACAGTTTCTTTAAATGGAAATACCTCC